>DASZYK010000048.1:0-5813 GCA_035545455.1 Steroidobacteraceae bacterium | reverse complement strand
GCGTCTCTGGACCTATTTCAAGCTGTGGCCGAACCTGGCGTTCGACGTCTATCCGGACCAGATCGACTTCATGCAGTGGCTGCCGATCTCGCCCACGGAGACCCTCATCCGGGAAATCGCCTACGTCCATCCCGACGCGCGCCGGGAGATGCGCGCGGTCCGCTACCTCAACTGGCGCATCAATCGCCGGGTCAGCGTGGAGGACAGGGGACTCATCGAGCGTGTGCAGGCCGGAATGGCGTCGGACGCCTATACGGTCGGCCCTCTCGGCGAGAGCGAGGTGTGCCTGCGCAGCTTCGCGCGGCGCATCCGCGAGCTGATTCCCGAGAGCCGCCAGCCGCGGGCGCCCGGCAGGGGCTGGAGCCTCAACCGCAATGAGCGCTGAGGCACGCGATGCATTGATCATCGGCGGCGGCCACAATGGACTCGTCTGCGCCGCCTATCTCGCCGCGGCCGGATTGAAGGTGACGGTGCTCGAGCGCCGCGGCGTCGTGGGCGGCGCGGCGGTGACGGAGGAGTTTCATCCGGGATTCCGCAATTCGGTCGCCTCCTACACGGTCTCGCTCCTCAACCCCAAGGTCATCCGCGATCTCGAGCTGCCCGCTCACGGGCTGCGCGTGGTCGAGCGCCGGCTGTCCAACTTCCTGCCGACGGCGGATGGCCGCTATCTCGCCACTGGAGGCGGCCGCACGCACGAGGAGGTGGCGAAGTTCTCGCCGGCGGATGCCGGGCGCCTGGACGCCTACGGCGAGCGGCTGGAGGCGATCGCGGACGTGCTGCGGACTCTCGTGCTCGAGACACCGCCGAACGTGGTGCAGGGAGGCTGGTCGGCGGCGCTTCCGGAGCTGCTGCGCGCCGGACGCGTCGGCTCGCGGCTCGCGAAGCTCGACATGAGTCTGCGGCGCGAGCTGCTCAAGCTCTTCGCCTCATCGGCGGGTGATTATCTCGATGACTGGTTCGAGAGCGACCCCATCAAGGCGCTCTACGGCTTCGACGGCATCGTCGGCCACTATGCGAGTCCCTTCAGTCCGGGCACCGCCTACGTCCTGCTCCATCACTGCTTCGGCGAGGTGAACGGCAAGAAAGGGGTCTGGGGTCATGCGATCGGCGGGATGGGCGCGATCACCCAGGCCATGGCGAGGTCGGCTGCTGCCCGGGGAGCGGACATTCGTGTGGGATGTGCCGTCCGCGAGGTCATCGTGGAGCGCGGACGTGCGGTCGGCGTCATCACGGAAGGGGGCGAGACCCTGCGGGCCTCGGCCGTCGTCTCGAATCTGAATCCGAAGCTGCTCTATCTCAACCTCATGGATCCCGCGGCGCTGCCGGGGGAATTCCGCGAGCGGATCACGGAGTGGCGCTGCGGCTCGGGGACCTTCCGCATGAACGTCGCGCTCGCGGAGCTGCCCGATTTCACGTGTCTTCCCGGCAAGGCGCCGGCGGATCATCACACCGCGGGCATCATCCTCGCGCCGACCCTCGGCTACATGGAGCGCGCATACTTCGACGCGCGCGCTCATGGCTGGTCGCGCGAGCCGATCGTCGAGATGGTGATTCCCTCCACGCTGGACGACAGTCTGGCGCCGCCCGGCAGGCACGTGGCGAGCCTCTTCTGTCAGCATGTCGCGCCGCAGCTTCCCGACGGCCGGTCCTGGGACGAGCATCGCGAGACCGTCGCCGATCTCATGATCGACACGGTCAACCGCTTCGCGCCGAATTTCAAGGCAGCCGTGCTCGGGCGCCAGATCATGAGCCCGCTCGATCTCGAGCGCACCTTCGGCCTCCTGGGCGGCGACATCTTTCACGGCAGGCTGCAGCTCGATCAGATGCTGTCGGCGAGGCCGATGCTGGGGTACGGCAATTACCGCGGTCCGCTGCCGGGTCTTTACATGTGCGGCGCGGGAACGCATCCCGGCGGCGGCGTCACGGGCGCGCCGGGCCACAATGCCGCGCGGGAGATCCTCGCGGACTTCCGCCGCCGCCGGCTGCATCGGGCCGCCTGAAGCGCGCTCGCGTGCGGGATGAGCGGAATTCATCCGTGCGCATCTTGAAAAAAACCATGGTTCGGGCACATTAGGCGAATCTTGGCTACCGCCGCAGAGCCTGTCGGGACACTCGAAGTCGCGTTGGCGCACGCGTCCCGCCTGCTCGCCGCGCGGCCAGCCGTCGCCGCCGAGCAGGCCCGCGAGATCCTGAAGGTCGTCCCGCGGCAGCCCCAGGCGATGCTCATCCTGGGACTGGCATGCGCCGCTGCCGGCGACATCGACGGATCGATAGACGCTCTCACGCGCGCGGTGTCATTGCGGACGGACTTGCCCGACGCGTGGCTCGCGCTGGCGGACCAACTGCGGGCGCGCGGTGATGCCGAGGCTGCCGACCGTGCGTACGCCCACTACATCAAAGCTGCGACGCGCGATCCGCGGCTGATGGGGGCTGCAGCGGCTCTATGCGAGAACCGCATCCCGGAGGCGGAGGCCCTCTTGAGGGCCCACTTGGCCGAGCGCCCGAACGACGTCGCGGCACTGCGCATGCTCGCCGAGGTGGCGGCGCGCCTGCTGCGCTACTCGGATGCGCAGCGGCTCCTCGAGCGCTGCCTCGAGCTCGCGCCGTCCTTCGATGCAGCGCGGCACAACTATGCCACGGTGCTGAATCGGCAGGGCAGGAGCGCCGAGGCGCTCGAGCAGTGCGCGCGGCTGCTGGCGAAAGAGCCGCACAATCCGAATTATCGCAGCCTGCAGGCCGCCACCTCGGCCAATCTCGGCGACTTCGCGGACTCCATCGCAGCCTATGAGACGGTGCTGAGTCAATACCCGCAGCAACCGCGACTGTGGATGAGCTACGGGCACGCGCTGCGCACAACGGGCAGGCGGACGGAGTGCATCGCCGCTTATCGGCGCGCGCTGTCCGTGGAGCCGACCCTGGGGGAAGTCTGGTGGAGCCTGGCGAATCTCAAGACCTTCCGCTTCGGCGACGCGGATCTCGCCGCCATGCGCGAGGCGCTCGCGCGCGCCGATCTCTCCGAAGACGACCGGACGCACTTCGAATTCGCCCTCGGCAAGGCGCTCGAGGACGCGGCGTCCTACGCGGACTCGTTTGCGCATTACGCCGCGGGCAATGCCTTGCGCCGGAGCCAGTACGGCTACGATCCGGAGGAGATGTCGCGCTTCGTGCGCCGCTCGAAGCGGCTGTTGACGAGGGAGTTCTTCGCCGAGCGCGCCGGCGCGGGCGCGTCCGCACGGGACCCGATCTTCATCGTGGGCCTGCCGCGCGCGGGCTCGACGCTCATCGAGCAGATCCTCGGCAGCCATCCGCTGGTCGAGGGAACGATGGAGCTGCCGCAGCTGCCGCTGATCGCGCGCAGGCTCGCCGGCCGCAAGCAGGAGGAAGAGGGGGCCTTTCTGAAAAGGCTCGCAACGCTCCACCCGGATGAGCTGCGGGCGCTCGGCGAGGGGTATCTCGCCGAGACCCGGGTCATGCGCAAGACCGAGGCGCCCTTCTTCATCGACAAGATGCCGAACAACTTCATGTATGTCGGTCTCATCCATCTCATCCTGCCGAATGCGACGATCATCGACGCGCGGCGGCACCCGCTCGGGTGCGGCTTCTCCTGCTTCAAGCAGAACTTCGCGCGCGGCCAGTGGTTCAGCTACGGGCTCGAGGACCTCGGGCGCTATTATCGCGACTACGTCGAGCTGATGGCGCACGTCGATGAAGTGCTGCCGGGGAAGGTCACGCGCGTATTCTACGAAAACGTCGTCGAAGACACGGCGAGCGAGGTGCGCCGGCTTCTCGAGGCTTGCGGGCTGCCGTTCGAGCCCCGGTGCCTGCGGTTTCACGAGAACGCCCGGGCCGTGCGCACCCCCAGCTCCGAGCAGGTCCGTCAGCCGATATTCCGTGACGGGGTCGAGCAATGGCGCCACTATGCGCCCTGGCTCGGGCCGCTCGAGCGGGCCCTGGGAGATGTTCTGACCGATTATCCGAGGGTTCCGGCCTTCGAGCCAGCCGGAGCCGACCTTTGCCGAGAAATCGATAATTCGAGTACGGGGAGCCAACCATGACGCGTAGCCGACGTAGAAAGCTGTCACGCGAGCGGAAGAAATCGCTCGGTACCCTCTTGCGCAACGGCGTGCCTCTTGCCTCGGCGATCATCGCCTCCATGCCCGCTGCGCGGGCGCAGCAGGCCCCGGGCGGCGCAGACACGCTGCAGACGATCGTGGTCACGGCGCAGAAGGTCCAGGAGAACCTGCAGACGGTGCCGATCAGCGTCGAAGTGTTCGATAACAAGAAGCTGCGACAGCTCAACATCGTGAATCTCGACGACTACGTCGAGTTCGCGCCGGCCATCTCCTACGTGCGCAGTCAGGGAGAGGGCGGCAACGGCGAGCCGGGCTCCTCGATCATCTATATCCGCGGCGTGGTGAGCGGCGGTGACGGGAACCACTCCGGCTCCGAGCCGAGCGTCGGCGTGTATCTCGATGAGCAACCGGTCACCACCATCACCGGTGCCCTGCCGCTTCACCTCTATGACATCAACCGGATCGAAGTGCTCGAAGGTCCGCAGGGAACGCTGTTCGGCGCAAGCTCGGAGGCCGGCACGGTGCGCATGATCACCAACAAGCCGGACCCGTCGAAATTCGCCGCCGGCTACCACGTTCAGGGCAACAAGATCCAGAACGGCGGAGTGGGCGACATCGTCGAGGGCTACGTCAATCTGCCGATCACGGACAAGGCGGCCATCCGCCTCGTCGGCTGGCAGGAGCACGACGGCGGCTATATCAGCAACGTCGCCGGCACGAACGCCAACGGCTGCATCTTCGACGGCGTGCGCACATTTGGCGCCTGGGCGCTCTCCGCCAGCGGCGTGGGTCCTGGCGGTGGTACCGGACAGTGCGTCACGGGAGCACCGATCGGTGCCGGCGCGATCACGAACGCCCCCTGGCGCGCCCACAACTACAACACTTTCGATGCCTACGGCGGCCGCGCCGAGCTCAGGTTCGATCTGGGGGATCATTGGACCATCACGCCCTCCTTCCAGGGACAGTCGCAAAAGACCGGAGGCCCCTTCGGTTACGATCCGGCCGTCGGTGACCTGCAGCTCGTGCATTTCGCGCCGGACACCACCCGTGATGACTGGACCCAGAGCGCCCTTACCGTCGAAGGCAAGATCAGCAACTTCGACATCGTCTATGCCGGCGGCTACGTGAAGCGCACCCAGCATTCACTCTCCGACTACGCCGACTATGGCGCGTTCTACGACAAGACCACCACCTACGGCACTTACTACTACCTCGGCAACAACGGCAAGCCGATCATGCCGCAGCAGCTCGTCATCGGCGGCGGCGATTTCGAGATGTGGAGCCAGGAGTTGCGCGTCACGACGCCGGTCGATCTGCCGGTGCATGGCACCGCCGGAGTGTTCCTGGAGCGCCAGCTGCACAACATCTGGCAGCTCTACGTCATGCCGGGCTACGGCTGGACCAACCCGAACGGCGGCAATCCCAACGGATTCGCCACCGCGCTCTCGATCCCCGGATTTCCCAATGCCATCTGGCTCACCGACGAGCAGCGCGTCGACCGCGACAAGGCGGCGTTCGCACAGGCGACCTGGGACGTCACCCGCCAGCTCTCGCTCACCGCCGGGGTGCGCTTCTACAAGTACGACAACTCGCTGCTCGGGTTCTACGGGTTCAACTATCCCGACTACTCGAGCACCGGCACGCCGTCCTGCTTCAGGAAGCCCGACGGGACCTACGAGCCCACCACCATCAAGAACGCGCCCTGCAACGACCTCGATGCCCGGACCAGCGACACGGGCC
>DASZYK010000047.1:0-3925 GCA_035545455.1 Steroidobacteraceae bacterium | reverse complement strand
AGCGCGCCGGCACTGGCGGGTAGGCGCACGCGCGCGCGCCGCGCGAAGCGCGAGAGCCGCTCCGCGATGGCGCCCGTCAGCAGGTCGAGGCCGAGGCGCTTCTGCGCGGAGATCCACACGGCCGACGGCATGCCGGCTTCGTCGCGCTCGACGGCCGCCGGGCGCTGCAGGCGATCGATCTTGTTGTAGACGATGATCTGCGGAATCGAGTCCGCGCCGATCTCCGCCAGCACCTCGTTCACCTGCGCGATGTGCTCATCCCGTCGCGGATCGCTCGCGTCGATGACGTGCAGCAACAGTGTTGCCTCACGCGCCTCCGTCAGCGTGGACTGGAAGGCAGCCACCAGCTCGTGCGGCAGCTCCCGGATGAAGCCGACCGTGTCGGCGGCGACGACGGGGGTGCCTCCGGGCAACGTTATGCGTCGCACCGTCGGATCGAGCGTCGCGAAGAGTTGGTCCGCGACGTAAGCGTCGGCGCCTGTCAGCGCGCGAAAGAGCGTCGACTTGCCCGCGTTGGTGTAGCCGACCAGCGCGAGCGAAGGCACCGGAATCTCGGCGCGCATCTGCCGGCCGGTCTCGCGTTGCTGCTTGATCTTCTCCAGGCGGCGCGTGAGCACGCGCACGCGCTGCGCGATCAGGCGCCGGTCGGTCTCGAGCTGCGTCTCGCCGGGACCGCGCATGCCGATGCCGCCCTTCTGCCGCTCGAGGTGGCTCCAGCCGCGCACCAGCCGGCTGCCGATGTGCTTGAGCTGCGCGAGCTCGACTTCGAGCTTGCCCTCGAAGCTGCGCGCCCGCTGGGCGAAGATGTCGAGGATGAGACCGTTGCGGTCGAGGACCCTCTTACCGGTGAGCGTCTCGAGGTTGCGCTCCTGGCTGGGCGAGAGAGCGTGATCCACCAGAATCACGTCGGCCTCGCCGGCCTCGGCCGCCTGCTTCAGCTCCTGCGCCTTGCCGCTGCCCACGAAGAACCGCGGATCGGGCCGCTCGCGGCGGCCGGTCACCGTGGCGACGGGCTCCGCTCCGGCGGAGACCGCAAGCTGGGTGAACTCCTCGAGATCCTCCGGATCGACCTGGGCGCCGAGACCGATGCGCACCAGGAGCGCCCGCTCACCGGAACGCGGGCGCTCGAACACTCGGCACCTCCGTGCGGCGCATCACTCGGCGGGCGACTCCGCGGGCGCGGCGCCCTCTTCGGCCGTGAGGCGCACGTTGCGCGCCGGCACGACGGTGGAGATCGCGTGCTTGTAGACCATCTGACTGACGCTGTTCTTCAACAGCACCACGAACTGGTCGAACGAATCGATCTGACCCTGCAACTTGATGCCGTTGACGAGGTAGATGGATACGGGCACCCGTTCCTTGCGCAGAGCGTTCAGGAAGGGATCTTGGAGCGATTGGCCTTTGGCCATCGGGTTCTCCTTGTTGTCACGGCTTCTAATTGTTCGTGAGAGAGTGGAATCGCAAGCGAGCTTCCCTGGGAACATCCAGCAAGGTATGTGCCTCACCGGCGGAAGGGACCGATGCGCGATCTTAACATGGGCGCCGAATCAAAGACCAAGCTCCCTCAACTCGTGACGCAAGTCGCGATTCCACGACAGCTCATCGGTTTCCGGGTCGAGCCAGCGCGGGTCCGTCTCCGCTCGCATCCAGGTGAGCTGGCGCTTCGCGAGCTGGCGCGTGGCGGCAATACCCCGCTCCACCGCCTCGGCGAGGCCGTACTCACCCTCGAGATGCGCCCAGAGCTGGCGGTAGCCGACGGCGCGCATCGAGGAATGGCGCGCGGTGAGATCGCCCCTGCGACGGAGTGCCCTCACCTCGTCGAGGAAGCCGGCGGCCATCATCGCGTGGAATCGGCTGGCGAGGCGCTGATGCAACACCGGACGGTCGCGGGGAGCCAGCGCCCAGGCTCGAAGCGGCCTGTCTCGGAGTGGGCTGACGGTCTCGCGCTGCAGGTCGGACAGCCGTCTGCCGGTGGCCCGGCAAACCTCCAGAGCCCGTTGAATTCGCTGGCTGTCGTTGGGGTTGATGCGCGCGGCCGTCAGCGGATCCAGGCCCGCGAGCTCGCGATGCAGCGCCGGCCAGCCAAAGCGCGCCGCACGCTCGTCGATCTCCCGGCGCAGCTGCGCGGACGCCTGTGGCAAGGGAGCCAAGCCTTTGAGCAGCGCGCGCAGGTAGAGCATCGTGCCGCCGACCAGCAGAGGCACGTGGCGGCGCGCGTGAACCGCCGCGATGGCTGCCATGGCATCCGCGACGAACCGCCCCGCGGAGTAGCTCTCCGCGGGGTCGCAGATGTCGATCAGGTGGTGCGGCAGCCGCGTCCGCAGCTCCCGGTCGGGCTTGGCGGTCCCGATGTCGAGTCCCCGGTAGACCAGCGCGGAATCGACGCTGACGATCTCCACCGGCGCGACCTGCGCGAGGCGGATCGCCCAGTCGCTCTTGCCGGTGCCGGTGGGACCGGTGAGCAGGTATACCGGAAGCTGCGGCACGGCAGCCGGGCCGACGGGCGGCGGCGCGGACACTTAGCGCCCCCGCAGGAAGAGCTGATCGAGCTCCCCGAGGGTGAGGCGCGTCCAGGTCGGACGGCCATGGTTGCACTGGTTGGCGCGGTCGGTCACTTCCATCTGCCGCAGCAGCGCGTCCATCTCAGGCAGGGTCAGGCGGCGCCGGGCATGGATGGCCGTCCGGCAGGCGAGCGTCCCGAGGAACCGGTCGGCGGCTGCATCCAAATGGTGCAAGCCGTCCTCGCGCGCGAGGTCCTCGATGACCGATTTGACGATTTCCGTAACCCGCTCACCCGCGAGGAGCGCCGGCACCCGCCGCAGCGCCAGCGAGGTCGGGCCGACCGAGTCGAGCTCGAAGCCGGCCCGCTCCCAGGGCGCGGGGTTCTCGAGTATGGCGTCGAGCTCATGCGGCTTGACGGTCACGATCAGAGGCTCGATGAGCAGCTGCGACGCCGCTGGAGCCTCGCCGCGGTCGGCCTTGAGCTTCTCGTAGAGCACGCGCTCGTGCGCGGCATGCATGTCGACCAGGATGAGGCCTTCCTGGCTCTGCGCCAGGATGTAGATGCCGTGGAGCTGCGCCAGCGGGACACCGAGCGGCGGATAGCCCGCCGCGCCGCTCTCGTGTCCGGTGCGCTCCATGACGCTCGCGCTCGATTCGCCCGTCTCCCGAGGGCTGTCGCTCGCCGCCGGCGCGCAGTCACCGACGGCCTGAGCCAACATCCAGGGATCGCGGGAACGCTCGTAGTGCTGCGGCGCGTGTAACGCCAACGCGCCCGACTCACTGCGTGGCTCCGGCCAGGACCGGGCCGGGCCCGCCGCGCCCGCCAACACGGGCTGCGCGCTCGCGGCCGGCATTGCGCCCGCTTCCGGCCGCGTGTCCGCAAGCGCACGCTCGATGGCGCGGAAGATGAACTCGTGAATCTGATGGCCGTCGCGGAAACGCACCTCGAGCTTCGCCGGATGGGCGTTGACGTCGACGAGCTGCGGATCGAGCGACAGATGCAGCACGTAGGCGGCATGCCTGCCGTGATAGAGCACGTCCCGGTAGCCCAGTCTCACGGCGCTCGCGAGCAGCTTGTCGCGCACGCATCGGCCGTTCACGAACCAGAACTGCTGATCGGGCTGCGCCCGGGAGGCGGTCGGCAGGCCGATCCAGCCCGTGAGCTGCACGGGTCCGGAGGAATGGCTGACGGGGAGGAGACTCGCGACCAGGTCCTTTCCCAACACCTGCGCCAGGCGCGCCTCGCCCGCCGGCTCGCGCGTCGGGGCGGGCGCATCGAGAAGCACGCGCTCGCCGCTGTGCAGGCGGAACGACACGTCGGGGCGGGAGAGCGCGAGCCGCTCGATCAGACGGGCGATGTGGCCGGTCTCCGTCGGCGCGCCGCGCACGAACTTGCGCCGCGCGGGAATGTTGAAGAAGAGAT
>DASZYK010000046.1:0-10745 GCA_035545455.1 Steroidobacteraceae bacterium | reverse complement strand
CCGTGGGCATCGCCCTGGGCGTAGGCGGGGTATGCGCTCACAGCGCTCGGCCTGCGGGCTCACCGCCTGCGCAAGCAACAGCTCGAGCGGCGGCACCAGGCGCGCGAGCGCGAGCGGCTCGAAGCCGAGGTCGCGGCGCGCACCCGGGAGCTGTCCGAGAGCAATCGCCAGTTGGCCGAGGCCGCGCGCGCGAAGAGCGACTTCCTCGACCGGATGAGCCACGAGCTGCGCACACCGATGAACGGTGTCGTCGGCATGACCGAGTTGCTGGCCCGCACACCGCAGTCGGCCACCCAGATGCGTCTCACCGAGACCATCCGGTCATCCGCGCAGGTTCTCCTGCGGATCGTCAACGACCTGCTCGATCTCTCGCGGGCCCAGGCGGGCAAGATCGTGCTCGAGGCGCTGCCGGTCGATCTCGATCGCATCCTCGAGGAATGTGCGCGCCTTTTCAGCGCAACCACTCAGTCCAAGGGCATCCGGCTCGACGTCCGCCCGCCGGCGCCGCAGCGGCGGGTGCCCACGGGCCGGACTCTCATCGGCGATCCGTTCAGGATACGGCAGATCGTCATGAATCTGGTCGGCAACGCGGTCAAGTTCACCGAGCAGGGCGGGATCGTGGTGCAGGCCGAAGCCGAGATCCCGGAAGCGGACCGGGCGGCCGTGCGGATCACGATTTCCGACACCGGCATTGGAATGGATGCCGCGACGGTCGAGAAGATATTCCAGCCCTTCACCCAGGCCGACGAATCGACCAGCCGGCGATTCGGGGGCAGCGGACTCGGGCTCGCGATCTGCCGCGAGCTGGCGGAGTTGATGGGCGGGCGGATCACGGTCGAGAGCGCGCCGGGGGCGGGCTCGACGTTCCGCGTGCTCCTGCCCCTCGAGCTGAGCGCCGCCCGGCCCGTGGCGGCGGCACCGGCATGCGAGAGCGCGGGCACCTCCACCGGGCCGATCGGCGCCCACGTTCTGCTCGTCGAGGACGAGCCGGTCAACGCAGCGGTCGCGCAAGGTTACCTCGAAGCGCTCGGCTGCACGTCCGTATGGACCAAGGACGGCGCGGAAGCTCTGGCGCGCAGCGCGGCCGAGCGTTTCGACCTGATCCTGATGGACATCAACATGCCCGCCTTCGACGGGTACGAGACCGCGAGACTGATGCGCGAGCGCGCCGGCACGGGCCGCCGCGTGCCGATCGTCGCCCTGACGGCGCACACGCCCTCCCAGGTTCGCGAGCGCTGCGAGGCGGCCGGCATCGACGATGTGTTGAGCAAGCCGTACACACCCGGGGATTGCGAGAAGCTGCTCCGGCGTTGGATCCCGCGCGCACGGGAGGCGCGGCTTGCCGCCCAGCCAAGCGGCGGCCCGATCGCCGGGACAGCCACCGCGGCGGCGCGGGAAGCGGCTGCCAAAGCCGATGGCGCGCAAGCGGTCCCGTCTGCCGATGATCTCGCGCAAGTCGACAAGGCCACCGTCGTGCGCCTGCGCGGCTCGTGCGCACCGGGCCGGCCCGATCTCTACGCCCGTCTGGTCGAGCTCTTCCGTGCCGGGTCGACCACGGCGCTCGCAGAGCTGCAGGCGGCGCTTCGCGGCGACGACCTGACGGCCGCGCGTGCGACCTGCCACAAGCTGAAGTCCAGCGCCGCGAACGTGGGTGCGATCGCCTTCTCCGAAGACGTCCGCCGTCTCGAGCAACTCTGCGCAAGCGGTGACGCGGCGGCGGCGTGGAGCGCGTTCGAGCGTTTGCGCTCGGCTCATCCGACGCTCATCTCGGAGCTGACGAATCTCGAGCGGAGGCAAAGCGCATGACGCCCGAGACGGCAGCGAAAGGCGTGGCCATCATCGCCGACGACGAGGAAACCGGGCGGCTTCTTCTCGCCGAGTCCGTCCAGCAGGTCGGCCTCGCTCCCCTGATGTTCGACAACGGCACGGAGGCCCTGGAGGCGGCGCTCTCGCATGGCGCGGCCATCGTCCTTCTGGACGTCGAGATGCCGGGAATGGACGGCTACGAGGTTTGCCGGCGGCTGCGGGGCGACGCGCGTTTCATGACAACGCCCATCGTGATGGTGACCGGCCACGAAGACTCGACCGCCATCACGCTTGCCTTCGATGCCGGTGCCACCGACTTCGTGTCGAAGCCGGTCAACTGGGCGCTGCTGCCACGGCGTCTCGAATACATCCTGCGCAATGCCGCCGCGGCGGAGCGGATCGAGCGCCTCGCCTATTTCGACCCCCTCACCGGCCTGCCGAACCGGCAACGCTGCCTCGAGACGGCCGAGCGGCAGTTTGCGGAGGCCGAGCGTACCGGCGAGGCCGTCGCGGTCGTGTACCTTGATCTCAACAGCTTCAAGCGCATCAACGATACCTTCGGCCACTCGGCGGGCGATGCGGTGCTGCGCATGGTCGCCGGCAAGCTGACGCGCTCGATGAGCACCTGGGACGGGCGGCCCGCGCACGCGTCGCTCGCCCGCTTCGGCGGTGACGAATTCGTGATCCTGGTTCGTCACCCGGAGGCCGCCTCGCTTGCCGTCCGCCTCGCGGAGAAGTGCAGCGCCGCCTTCAAGGAGCCTATCGCGCACGAGGGTCTCGAGTTCTACTCGACCCCGAGCATCGGAATCGCCGTCTATCCGCAGGACGGCGGGGACGTTGCCACGGTGCTCAAGCACGCCGATACCGCGATGTACCAGGCGAAGACGGGCAGCGCGGCGTCCATAGCGGTCTACGTGCCGGCAATGAGCGGCCGCCTGCGCGACTGGCTCGAGCTCGAAGCGCGGTTGCGCCGGGCCGTCCAGGAAGACCGCGTGCATCTGCGCTACCAGCCCAAGTTCAGCCTGCAGGATCAGCGCCTGTCGGGTGTGGAGGCGCTGCTGCGCTGGTACGACGACGAGCACGGCGAAGTCTCGCCCACCCGCTTCGTCGAGATCGCCGAGGACAGCGGGCTCATCCTCGAGATGGGAAGCTGGGTGGTGCGCGCCGCCTGTAGGCAGCTGCGCAAGTGGCTCGACGCCGGCTTCCCCGTTCCGGTGGCGATCAACGTCTCCGGCAAAGAGCTCCTGCATGGCGACCCCGCCCGGGTCGTGGAGACGGAGGCGGCGGCGGCCGGCGTGCCGACCTCGCTCATCGAGGTCGAGATCACGGAGTCGGTCCTGGTGCATGACTCCGCCAAGGTGCGCCATGCGCTCGAGAGACTGCGTCAGCTCGGATGCCGCATTGCGCTAGATGACTTCGGCACCGGCTATTCCTCGCTCGCCTACATCACCCGCTTTCCCCCCGACCGCCTCAAGATCGACAAGGCCTTCGTGCGCAACGTCGATCGCTCACCAGGCGATGCCGCCATCGCCAATGCCATTCTCTCGCTCGCCAGGACGCTGGGTCTCGTCGTGACCGCCGAGGGCATAGAGCGCCCGAGCCAGCTCGAGTGGCTGCGCACGCGGGGATGCGACGAGGCGCAGGGCTTCCTGCTGGCGAGACCCCTCGCGGCAGCGGAGCTCGAGGAGCGCTTTCTGCGCGGCGCGGCCGCTGAGACGGCGCAGGCGGGAGAACCCGCGCAGTCCCGATGCCGCTGAAACGCGGGGACCGGAACGGTCCTTCCGTCTGAATGATCTTTCGGTCTCGGTTCGGCTTTCCGAGAGCTCTGGATTCGTGGCGCCGGGGCGGCGGCGCTGCTGCCTCTCGACAATCCCGGCTGCGACAGCTGACACCACGGGGCTGCGCGCTGGTCGACGCGGTGGTGCTCCGGGCGATCTGCGCCTGGCCGGCGGCGTCGCGCGGCCGGCAGCCGGCCATGCGTGTATGCATCACGCGCGGTGCGCCACGCCGCGAAGATGCGTCACAGTTCGCCCGGCCGTCTCTCAAGACAACGTGTCGCGGGCCGAAGTACCGCCTGAATGACCATTCAGGTGGGACTCTGTTCAAATGCGGGTGCCCGGGCTCCATACGAGCGATCTGCCGGCGCGGTCGGCAAACCGCGTCCGAGGACCTCTGCTCGCCGGCACCATCGCCGCCGGTGCCGCCCTGGCCATCCTCGCGGCTGGCCTGCTTGCTTTGGCCCCTGGCCGAGCCTTCCCTCGTGACCAGGGCGACGGCCCGCACGGCACCTCCATCGCGCTGAGCGCTCTCTTCGGCCTTTCGATTCTGCTGATCGCGCTGCTCGTCCTGCAATGCCTCGCGCGCCGCCGCATCCAGGCGGCGCTCGAAGGCACGATCCGGCGCCAGAGCCGGTTGCTGCAGGAGATCTCCGCCATGAGCACGATGATGGAGCTGCTGCAGACCTGCCACTCGCAGGCCGAAGCGAACACGGTGATCCGCGGCGCCCTGCCGAAGCTGCTGCCGGGCGTCGGCGGCGCGCTGTACGTCGTGCGGCACGACGATGCTGCGCTGGAGATGCAGGTCAGTTGGGGCTCCGTCACCGCAGTACAGAGCTTCCCGGCCGACGATTGCTGGGCGCTGCGCCGCGGGCGCCCGCACCTTTACGAGCCGGCGAGCGCCGCCGCGGTCTGCCGTCACATCGGCCAATGCGAAGACGGCAGCCTGTGCGTACCGCTGGTCTCGCAGGGCGACACACTGGCGGTGCTGCACCTGCGCCAGGCGGGAGCAGGGAGCCTGTCGGAGGACGTGCAGCGGCTGGCGTCTGCGCTCGCTGAGCAGCTTTCGCTCGCGGTCGGGAATCTGCGGCTTCAGGAGACGCTGCGCAGCGGGTCGGAGCGCGATCCGCTGACCGATCTCTACAACCGGCGGCATCTCGAGATCTCGCTTCAGCGGGAGCTGGCCCGCGCGCAGCGGCACGTGTTGCCGCTCAGCCTCATCCTGCTCGATGTGGATCATTTCAAGGCGTTCAACGACAGCAACGGTCACGAGGCCGGTGACGAGGTGCTGAGGAACGTCGCGCAAGTGCTCAAGCGCCATACCAGGGCGGAGGACGTCGCCTGCCGGTACGGCGGTGAGGAATTTCTGGTCGTCCTGCCGGACTGCAGGCTGGACGATGCGTATTCCAAGGCCGAGGCGATCCGCGAGGCCATAGCGCAGCTGCACGTGTTCTCGCGCGGGACCGCGCTGCCGCGCATCACCGCCTCCCTGGGCATCGCCTGTCATCCCGAGGACGGAGAGCGCATGGAGGACCTGATCGCGGCAGCCGACGCCGCTCTCTACAGAGCCAAGTCCACGGGCCGCAACTGCATCACCGCCTCCAACGCTCCGGGCGACATCGTGTTGTTCGAGTCGCGCGCCCGTGAGCCGGCCGAAGCGCCCGCCGTGCCGGGGGCGGGTGCTAAGATGAGGGCTTGAGCGGGCGAGCGGCACGAGAGCGGTTACTTCGACGAGCCGGCGCCGGCCGCGTGCGCCCCGGCCGCCTCGCGTGCGTGGGCGTACTGACGCTCCTGACCATTGGCGCGGGACCGGTGTTCGCCACTCACCCGCGCGCGGCTCGCGCTGACGCTGAGACGGCGGACGCCGTGGTGGCGAAGCTGCGCGAGCTGCCCCTGCCTTTGCGTGCATTTCCGCACGGCATCGCTCCCGCGAAGACAACTCCGCCACCCCTGCCGGCCCTGGAGGCACGGCGTCAGCACGTCTATGACGAGCTCCATGCCCTCGGGCCCGCAAGCGTGCCCGCGCTGGCGCGCGCCCTTCGCGATCCGGATCCCGAGATGCGGCGCGACGTCGCTGTGGCATTGGGCGTCATCGGGGGCGGCTGGTGGCACTTTCCCGACGGTGACTCGAGACTCGACCTTCGTCCGGCGCTTCCCGCGCTCCTGACGGCACTGCAGGACTCCGATCCGGGCGTCAGGGCCTGGGCAGCACAGGACATCAGTGACATGGGCGAGGCCGCGGCAATCGCTGTCCCCCGCCTGCGGGCCATGCTGCGCAGCCCGGATCCGGGGTCACGAGGCAGTGCCTGCAACGCGCTCGGGAGGATCGGATCAGGGGCGCTCGATGCACTGCCTGATCTGCGGCAGGCTCTGCATGACTCGAGCCCGGAGGTCCGCCGAGCAGCGGGCGATGCGATCGTCAGCATCGGCCGCGCCGCGAGCCTGCCTTGACATTCTCCGCCGGGACTCGCCAGACTGCCCGCACTACAACATTGGGGGCACCGATGAAAAACTTCGATCGCACGTACCTCATCTGGGCGCTCGGCTATGCCGCCCTCGGAATGGCGTTGGGCATCTACATGGCCGCATCGCACAATCACGGCCAGTTCGTCACCCACGCGCACATCCTGTTGGTCGGCTTCGTGACCTCGCTCGTCTACGCGGTCATCCACCGCCTGTGGCTGACCGCGCCCTCGCGCCGCCTCGCCACCACTCAGTTCGTCCTGCATCAGGCGGGTTGTCTCGCGATGTTTTCCGGCCTGCTCCTTCTGTATGGGCACGCGGCGTCGGAAGAACAGGTCGGCCCCCTGTTGGGACCGTCGACCATCGCCGTCATCCTGGGCGCTCTCTTGATGTTGGTGATGGTGGTCAGGTCAGGGGCGGCAAGGCCCGCCTGACTGGACGGTTCGCAGATGCCGCAGTAGCGGCGCTGACGCTCACCGCAGAGACTGCGTTTTCGGGGAGAGCGGGAACGAGGAGGCAACGGAGGGCCGGGTCCTCGAAGCCGACGTCCCGTCCGGGAGCTCGCGCGGCCGTTGGATGTCAGCCCGGGTCGGCGAAATGTTGCCGTCCGGCAGGGCGGCTTGTTGCCCGGAGCAGGCCGAAGAGCCGTCGCGGACGGGGCCGGAAATCCGCCAGGGAACCGTGTCCGCCGCGCCACGTTGTGTCTGAATCGACCCCCTAGGGAGCGTAACGCAAGCCTCGCAGGCAGCGATCGAACGGAGAGCCGTCGTGAGCGGAAACCGTGCAGGGAGCCGCGGAGCAAGCCAGCCCGCCGGGCCGCCGGAGGGGACTTCCAGGTACGACCGGAACCAGTTCCTCCGCCTCCTCGATACGCTTCCCGCCTTCATCTGGGTGAGCCGGCCCGACGGCAGCCTCGAATACTCGAACCGCAGAACCCTGGAATACGCGCAGCGCTCCCTCGGGCAGCTCGCCGGCGATTCATGGCGGGATCTCGTCCATCCCGACGACCTGGAGCGCACCCTGGAAAGCTGGGCCCACTCGCTCCTCACGGGCAACAGCTATGAGGCCGAATGCCGCCTGCTCTGTGCACTGGATGGCGGCTATCGATGGTTTCTGCTTCGCGGGGAGCCGATGCGCGCTGCGTCGGGAGCGATCACGCGCTGGTGCGGCACGGCGGCCGATGTGGAGCGTCACAAGCGCACCGAGAAGGCGCTCGAGAGTGCCGCCGCGCTCCTGCGGCATTCGCAGCGCAGCGCCCATGTCGGCAGCTACCTGGTCGAGTTCGCCCGGGCGGACGAGCGGAGCGCTCATCGCCTTCAGTGGTCCGACGAGTTCTACCGCATCTTCGGCTTCGAACCGGGCACCGTCGAGCCCAGTCTGGAGGCGTGGCTGGGACGCGTACACCCGGACGAGCGGCAGCGCGTGCTGGCGGCTTTCGAGGAAGCCATCCAACACCAGCGTGGCATCGAGCTCGAGTATCACATCATCCGCGACGGCCGCGTGCGTACGTTGTACAGCTGGGCCGAGTTCGATCCAGGCGACCCCCTGCGCTTCTGGGGCACGTGTCAGGACGTGACCGAGCAGCGTCACGCCGCAACCGAGCTGCGGGACGCTGACCGGCGCAAGAACGAGTTTTTGGCGACTCTCGCGCACGAGCTGCGCAACCCGCTGGCGCCGATCCGCCAGTCGGTGGTCATCGCGCAGAGCCCGCTCGCTTCCGACGTCCAGCGGCAGCGGTCGTTCGAGATCATCGAGCGGCAGGTCACGCACATGGCGCGCCTGGTCGACGACCTTCTCGAGGCTTCGTATATCTCACGCGGCCGGCTGCAGCTTCGATTGCAGCCCACGACGCTGGGCGCGGCCTTGCTGGCCGCGGTGGAGACCGTCCATCCGGCGATGGAAAGCCGCGGTCACGCGCTGAGCGTCGACGTGCCAGAGGAGCCGATCTGGCTGAATGGCGATCCGGTGCGCCTCGCGCAGGTATTCATCAATCTTTTGGCCAACTCGGTCAAGTACACCGATCCCCATGGCCGCATCGAGCTGCGCGTCGCCGTGCACGGGCGGGAGGTGGTCATCTCGGTGCGCGACAACGGTATGGGTATCAGCCCGGAGATGTTGCCGAGGGTGTTCGATCTCTTCTCGCAGGCGAATACGGCGCTCGAGCGCACGCAGGGCGGCCTCGGGATCGGTCTGGCGTTGGCGCGAGGAATCGTGATGCTGCACGGCGGCAGCATCGAGGCCCGCAGCGAGGGTCTCGGCCGGGGAAGCGAGTTCATCGTGAGGCTGCCCACGGGGGCGCCCGGTGTGGCTGATCAGGCTGCCCACGCCGCGCCGGCGACCGAAGCCCGCCAGGTGAGGCGCGTCCTCGTGGCGGACGACAATGCCGACGCCGCCGAAAGTCTTGCACTGACCCTCAAGCTGCGCGGACACGCGGTGGAAATTGCTCACGATGGCCGGCAGGCCCTGGAGATCGCGGCCATCGCTCATCCGGAGGTTGCAGTTCTCGACATCGGAATGCCGGAGCTGAACGGCTACGAGCTCGCGCAGCGGATCCGCACCGAGCCCTGGGGGCGGCACATGAAGCTGGTGGCCGTGACGGGCTGGAGTCAGGAAGAGGACCGGCGCCGCGCCCTGGCGGCCGGGTTCGATGAGCATCTCACCAAGCCGATAGAGCTCGAGCGGCTGATCGGTTTGATCGAGACCCTGCCGGCGCTTCTCTGAATGGCTGGCGATCGCCTCGGATGTGCGTGCGCGCCCAGGGGGAGGGCGGGCCTGCCGGTCAGATCTTTTCCGAGGCTCGGGTGTCTATTTGGCATGTCTCCGAGGCTTCCCGTTCTTCTGATGCTCTGGGCGGCGACGGCCGCGGCCGCGGGCCCACCGGTGCCCGTGCCCGTGGTTCCCGATACTGCCCAGCAGAGGGCGCAGGCGCAGCTCAGCCTCCAGCAGGCGCAGGCTCAGGCGCGCGCAGCCGCGGCTCAGGCAAGAGTGCAGGCACAGCTCGATGCCAACCAGGCGAGACTCGAAGGGCAACTCGCCGCGCAGCAGGCGGAGACGCAGGCGCAGCTGGATGCTGCGCGCCAGCGAATCGCGGCGGGCGGGCTCGCGGAGCCGCCGCTGGCGATGGCCTGGCCGATGCGGGAGCGGCCGGCGGCTGCGGTCGGGAACATGGAGCTCGCCACGCTCACCCCTCGGCTCGGCAGCTACTTCGGCACCGATCACGGTGTGCTCGTCGTGCGTGCGCCCGAGCACGGGGTGCTGAAACTCCGGGACGGAGATGTGATCCTCGCCATCGGCAGCCGCACGCCGGCGAGCAGCTCGCAGGCGATCCGGATACTCACGTCATACGATCCGGGCGAGAAGATCCGGCTGGTGATCCTGCGCGAGCACCACAGGATGGAGATCACGGCCGCCATGCCGGCGCCGCCCTGAGTAAGGCAGTGATAAACGCGTGCCTACGCGGTCGTCCCCGCAGTACCGCTCAATCCATAGCAACTGCAGAACGACGGAATTGGCAGGCCCTACTGGCAGCAATACTCTGTGCAACGTCCGGGCGGAGCTCGCCTACGACCTGCCATCCGTCTCCGTAGGAAAGGCTAAGGGATCTGACTACCTGAGCGATCGCGCCCCCCGACTTGCGGGCACACCTCTTCGGTGCCTCGTCACGGGCTTCGGGGGCTCGGCTCCCTCAAACAATTCCCGAAACCCATCTGCCAACAGATCGACGGCTTTACTCAGGGCGCCGAGTTGCCCAGGCCGGACTATCGCGACGGATCGGTGCAGGTCGAACGATGGGGGACGCAAGATCTTCACTCGACTGAAAGAGTGATTCCGCGCAATGAAGCGAGCAGGTAGCAGTCCCATACCATAACCGGACTGAACGAACGCCAGCTGCATATGCAAGTTGTGGATTTCAGCTCCAATCATCGGGGTGAAGCCGGCACGCTCCATCCGATCGATGAGGCTCGCCCGAAGAAAGCACCCGGGTGGATTGAGCACCCAGGGTGCTCGGCCCAAGCTTTTCCAGTCATCATCAACGTTGCCTGTGGCGCCTTGAACGATCTCCATGCGGTCGGTAGCGATGATGTTCGTCAGAAGAGGGGCTGGCGCGGTTCTCCCTTCGGGCAACAGCACGGCAGCAACGTCGAGCTCGCCCGCGAGCAGCCGGTTAATGAGTTCGGGGGTCAGTTCGCTCGACAGCCGCAGTCGGACCCTGGGGTACTTCTCAGTCAGCGCCTGAATAGGCTCGATTAGCGTCCCCTCGGCCAGGGCATGCGAGAGTCCGATGCGCAACAGGCCGTGAGGCTCGGCGTCGCTCGACGCAAGAGCTTTCAGCGCCTCAGTCCGCTGCAGCAGGTCTTGCGCTTGTTCGAGCACCCTGGAGCCGAGGGAGTTCAGACGCGGCGGCTTAACCGAGCGGTCGAGCAACTCGGCACCCAATGCAGCCTCCAGCCTTTGCACTTGCCGGGTAATCGCAGAGGGGGTCCGGAACAGACGATCGGCGGCCCCAGCGATGGACCCGGCATGGGCGAACTCTACGAGGGCGCGTAAATCTTCAAGCATTTGGGGCTCCTCCAAGACGCTTCAACCAGGACGTGCTCAAGTGGCATTATAATCGTGAAAATAATGCAGTTGTGGAATTACCTATGGCGCATCAGAGTGTTGCGGAATTCAGGTTGCGGCGGGAAACGCGGCAACAGTGAG
>DASZYK010000045.1:0-10133 GCA_035545455.1 Steroidobacteraceae bacterium | reverse complement strand
GGGCCGATCCTCGCTCACGGCGCGGATGGCCGACAGGATCTCCTGCCGCGGGGCGTCCTTGAGGAGATAGCCCTTCGCGCCCTGGCTCAGGCACTGGAAGATGTCCTCGTCCCCATCGTAGGTCGTCATGATGAGGAGCCGGGCCTTGGGGTTGATCTCCAGCACCCGCTGCACGACCGCCACTCCGTCCCTCTTCGGCATGCGCAGGTCCAGCACCATCACATCCGGCTGATGCTGCTCGTAGAGCGAGATGGCCTCCTCGCCATCGCCGGCCTCCGCAACCACTTCCATGTCCGCCTGCTGGTTCACCATCGCCGCCAGCCCGTCTCTCACCACCGGGTGATCGTCCGCCAGGATCACCCGGATCTTCTTCTTCGTGAGCACCGCGACCATTACGCGGCCGCCTTGCGCTTCGGCAGCCGCACGCTGACCCGCGTGCCCGCGCCCGGCTGACTCTCGATCTGCCACTCCCCGCCGATGGCGCTCGCCCGCTGGCGCATGCTCGTGAGCCCGAATCCCTCGCGCGCATACAGCTCCGGCCGCTGCGCCATGCCGCGTCCGTCATCCTCGACCGCGAGCACCCAGTGCGCCGTGTCATCCGTCATGGTGATGCGGATCAGGTTCGGGCGCGCGTGGCGTACCGCGTTGCTCACCGCCTCCTGCGCGATGCGCAGCAACTCGTGCTCGTGCTCCGGCTTGAGTCCCGTGGTGATCCCGCCGCCCTCGAACGTGCAGGTCACACCGCCCGGAACCGTCGAGCGCTCCGCGAGCTGCCGCAACGCGAGCTCCAATCCCGCGCGCCGCGTCTGATCGAGCCGCAGCGCCATCACGGAGCGCCGCGCCTCCGCGAGACCCTCACGGGCGAGGTCACGGATGCGCGTGAGCGTCAGCGCCAGCCCGGAGTTCTTCTTCTTGCAGGAGGGGAATTCCTCCACCGCGCCGAGCTGCATCAGGATCCCCGTGAAGGCCTGCGCCAGCCCGTCGTGGATCTCCTGGCCGATGCGGGCGCGCTCGACCAGCACCGCGGCCTCCTTCGCCTGGTAGGCGAGGCGGGTGAGCTGCACGGCGAGCGTGGCCTGCTGGGCGAGCGCGACCAGCAGCTCGCTCCTTTGCACGTCATCCGCCTCACGGCGGAAGCGCAGGATCAGGAAGCCGACGTTCCGCGAGCCGAACACCAGCGGGTACACCACGCTGCCGGCGTAGCCCTCGGTGCGGTTGAAGGCGAGCATGCCCGGCCAGAACTCCTCGGACTGCTGCTCGACGTCCAGATACATGGGCTCGGTCGGCTGGGTGAAGCGGTCGCCGAACGAGGAGCCGTTCATCGGCACGCTGATGGGGTAGGGTGGCTCCTCCAGACGCCCGTCCCTGACGTGAGCGGCGATGCGCCACTCCTGCAGGCTGTCCTTGGATACGACCACGGCGCCCGATGCGGCGTCGAACTGACGGGTGGCTTCCAGCAGCACGTGGCCGAGGAAGCTGTGCAGATCGGGCTCGCTCGCGAGGCGCTCGAGGTTGCCGCGGATGACGGCGTTGGCTTTCGCCAGCTCCGCCACGCGTTCCTCCGCCGCGCGCTCCCGTTCACGCCTCATGTCGTCGATGAGACGCTGCCGATGAAGCGCGGCGCCGATGACGCCGGCGGCGTTCTCGAGCGCGGCAAGCTCCGCGGAATCGATGGCGCGGCGCTGGCGGGTGTTGTCGAATCCCACGATGCCGATGAACTCGCTGGCGACGAAGATCGGCACGATGGCCTTCGTTTTGGTGCCGATCCCCTCGAAGCCCGTGATGCCGGCGCAGTCGACGGGCGGGTCGCCCTTGTTGAGGCAGACACTGCGTCCGGCGCGCAGCTCGGCCGACACGGCGGAGAACTGACGCTCATCGCACGTGCAGACGGCCGGGTCGTCTATGTGTGGGGGCACGCCTTCGGCGGTCCACTCGCTGACCACCACCAGCAGAGGCTCGCCCTCCGGTCCGCGCCGCGTCAGCATGACGTTGACCCGATCCACGTGGGCCGCCTCGCCCATGAGGCGCAGCACCTCGGGGATGGCGCCGCGCACGTCCGGGGACTCCAGGAGCATCCGGCTCGCCTTGGCCGAGGCCACGAGCAGCGCTTCCCGGCGCCGCAGGGACTCGTTGATCTGGCTCAGCTCCTCGGTGCAGGGACTGGACCCCGTCAGGGTCTCCAGGCGCGCCAGCGCCGAATCGGCCACCGAAACACTCATCGGACATGCTCTCTAGCGGGAAGTCGAGGCGTCAGTGTACCTCGGCAGGGGGGCGGTCTCCCAACCGCCGCCCAGCGCCTTGTATACGGCGATCAGGCTGGTGGCGGCCTCCGTGCGGCTGCGGGCCAGGGCGTCCTCGGTCTCGAGCTGCGTCCGCTCCGCGTCCAGCACCGAGAGGAAATCCACCATTCCGCCCTTGTAGCGGATCTCGGCAAGCTTGGCGGCAGTGGCGCTGGCGCGCGCGGCGTCCTCGGCGTGGAGCAGCTGATCACGGTCCCTGGCGTGCGTCACCAGCGCATCCTCGGTCTCCTCCAGGGCATTGAGCACCGTCCGGTGGTACTCGTCGAGGGCGATCACCGCACCGGCCCGCGCGCCGGCGATCTGCGCCCGCACACGGCCGAGGTCGAATGCCGCCCAGGTGATGCCCGGCCCGATTATGTAGCTTCGCGACCCCCCGGAGCCGAAGCCGGCGGGCTCGGCCGCACCGTAGCCGAAGCTGCCGGTGAAGGTGACCTTGGGGAAGAGATTCGAGACCGCGACTCCGACGAGGGCCGTGGATGCCGCCAGGTTCCGCTCCGCCGAGCGGATATCGGCGCGGCGGCGCAGGAGCTCCTCGGGCGTGCCGATCGGCACGATGGGCGGCAGAGGCGGCAGGCCATGCGGTGCGCTGAGCACGTCCGTGAGAGCGTCGGGCTCGCGGCCGGTCAGCACGCCCAGGCGGTGGATGGAGCGCGAGACCGCCGCCTCGATCGGGCCGATGGTCGAGAGGGTGGTGCTGAGCTGGGATTGAGCACGGGCCACATCGAGATCGGTGCCGCTGCCCGCCGCGAGCTGCGCCTGCGCCAGCGCGAGCACCTGCTCTTGGTTCTTGACGTTGGCGCGGGCCACGGCGAGCCGGGTCTGCTCGCCGCGCAGCTCGAAGTAGTTGCGGGCGACTTCCGCGATCACCGAGACCTGCGCGTCGTGGAGGTTGGCCACCTCGCCTTCGAGCTCGGCATTGCGCGCCTGGATGCCGCGGCGCACGCCGCCGAAGAAATCCAGCTCCCACGCGGCATCGAATCCTGCGTCGTAGAGCTTGGTGGTGTAGGGGCCGCCGAACGGGTTCTCGGCCGCCGGCACGCGCTGCTTGGTGTAGCCGGCGGAAGCGGTGACGGTCGGAGCGAGGTCGAACAACGATTGATTGCGCAGCGCCCGCGCCTGCACGAGCCGGCCGAGCGCGATGCGCAGATCGTAGTTCGCCGTCAGGGCATCGCTGACCATGCCGTTGAGCACCGGATCCTCGAACTGCTTCCAGAACTCCGTCTGGGTGCCGGCGTGGGAGTAGACGTTGCTGGATGCGCGCGCCTCCTGCGTGACGGCTTGCGGGCCGGTCGGCGGGAACTGCTTCGCCACGTGCGTCGCGGGACGGACGTAGTTCGGACCGACGGCGCAGCCGGAGAGGGCGGAGACCAGAAGAACGAGGATGAGGGATTTACGCATGGGATGAATCCACGGAAAGCTGTCCACCCGGGGCTGGCGCCGCGGGCTCGTGGCCGAGGGAGTCGCGCGAGGTGATTCTCCGGATGAGAACGTAGAACACCGGCGTCAGCAGCAGGCCGAAGAAGGTGACGCCGAGCATCCCGGCGAACACCACGGTGCCGAGCGCATGGCGGATCTCCGCCCCTGCGCCGCTCGCCAGCATCAACGGCACGACCCCCATGATGAAGGCGAAGGAAGTCATCAGGATCGGCCGCAGACGCAGGCGAGCGGCTTGCAACACGGCGGACACGGCGTCATGGCCCTGCTCTTCCTGCAGGTGCTTCGCGAACTCGACGATGAGGATCGCGTTCTTGCAGGCCAGGCCGACGAGGACGATGAGTCCGACCTGGGTGAAGACGTTGTTGTTGCCGTGGTCGAGGATCACACCCGCGATCGCGGCCAGCAGGCACATGGGCACGATCAGGATGATGGCCAGCGGCAGCACCAGGCTCTCGTACTGGGCCGCGAGCACCAGGAACACGAACAGCACGCAGAGCGGGAAGACGATCACCGCGGTGTTGCCGGAGATGAGCTGCTGGTACGACAGGTCCGTCCACTCGAAGGACATGCCGGGCGGCAGCGTGTCGTGCAGGATCTTCGTCATGGCGGCCTGCGCCGTTCCCGACGAGAAGCCGGGTGCCGGGCCGCCGTTGATGTCGGCGGCCTCGTAGGCGTTGTAGCGCTGCACGATGTCCGGGCCGAAGGTGCGGCTGACGGACAGGAACGAGCCGAGCGGTATCATCTGACCGCTCGCGTTGCGCGTCTGCAGCGTCGGAATGTCCTCCACGTGCGAGCGGAACGGCGCATCCGCCTGCGCGATCACCTCATACGTGCGGCCGAAACGGTTGAAGTCGTTTACGTAGAGGGAGCCGAGGTACACCTGCAGCGTCTGGAAGACATCATCCAGGCTCACGTGGTCCTGCATCACCTTGACGCGGTCCACGTTGACGTTGAGCTGCGGCACGTTCACCTGATAGCTGCTGAAGAGGCCCGCCAGCGCGGGGTTGCTGTAACCCTCCTGCAGCGCTTTCTGCACGGCGCCGTAGAGCGCGTTCGGTCCGAGATCGCTGCGATCCTCCACCTCCAGCTTGAAGCCGCCGAGGGTGCCGAGGCCCATGACCGGCGGCGGCGGGAAGACCACCACCATGCCGCCCTGGATGGCGGCGAGCTTCTTATTGAGCGCTCCGGCAATCGCTCCCGCCGACAGTGCCGATGACTTGCGCTGATCGAAGGGCTTGAGCGCAAAGAACACGAGGCCCGCGCTCGAGCTCGGCACGAAGCCGTTCACCGACATGCCGGCGAACTGCACGGCATGCTCGATGCCGGGCTGGTGCATGCCGATGTCGCCGATCTCCTTGACCACCTGCTCGGTCCGGCCGAGCGAGGCGGCGGGAGGCAGCTGCGCGATCGCGACCAGGTACTGCTTGTCCTGATCGGGAATGAAGCCGTGCGGCACGGTCGCGAAGCCGAGATAGGCCAGGCCGATGAGGCCCGCATAGACCGCCAGCGCGATACCGGCTCGTCGGACGGTGCCTACGACGGCGCGTTGATACGTGTTGCCTGCGCGCTCGAAGCCGTGGTTGAACCGGCGGAAGAGGCCACCGAAGAGGCGGTCCATCACCCGGGTCAGCGCGTCGGGCTTTGCGCCATGCGGCTTCAGCAGCACGGCGGCGAGTGCCGGCGACAAGGTGAGCGAGTTGAAGGCCGAGATCACCGTCGAGATCGCGATGGTGAGCGCGAACTGGCGATAGAACTCACCGGTGAGCCCGCTCACGAAGGCCACCGGCACGAATACCGCGCAGAGCACCAGCGTGATGGCGATGATCGGGCGGCTGACTTCGCTCATTGCGGCTTTTGCCGCCTCGCGCGGGCTCTGGCCGCCGGCAATGTGACGCTCGACGTTCTCCACGACGACGATGGCGTCGTCCACGACGATGCCGATCGCCAGCACCAGGCCGAAGAGCGACAGGGTGTTGATCGAGAAGCCGCAGGCGAGCAGCACCGCGAAGGTGCCGATGATCGACACCGGAACCGCGATCAGCGGGATGATCGAGGCGCGCCAGGTCTGCAGGAAGAGGATGACCACCAGCACGACGAGCAGCACGGCCTCGAGCAGCGTGTGCACGACCGCATCGATCGACTGGCGCACGAACACCGTCGGGTCGTAGACGATGCTGTACTTCAGCCCCTGCGGGAAATCCCTGGAGAGCTGCGCCATGGTGGCGCGCACCTCGTCGGAGAGCTGCAGGGCGTTGGAGCCGGGGGCCTGGAATACCGGGATCGCCACCGCGGCCTGGTTGTCCAGGTAGCTCTGGATGCCGTAGGCCTGGGCGCCCATCTGCACGCGCGCCACATCTCCCAGCCGCACCACCTGGCCGTCGGCCCCGGTCTTGAGCACGATCTGGCGGAACTGTTCGGGCGTCTGCAGCCGGCCCATGGCGTTCAGGGCGAGCTGGAAGTCGGCGCCGGGATCGGGCGGCGCGCCGATCTGGCCGGCGGCCACCTGGATGTTCTGCGCGCGGATGGCGTTGATGACATCGCCCGCGGTCAGATTGAGCGAGGCCAGCTTCTGCGGGTCGAGCCAGACCCGCATGGCGTAATCGCCGCCGCCGAAGATCTGCACGTCACCCATGCCGGGCAGGCGGGCCAACACGTCGCGGACGTTGCGGACCGCGTAGTTGCGCAGGTAGAGCGTGTCGTAGCGGTTGTCCGGCGAATAGAGGTGCACCACCATCGTCAGGTTGGGCGAGCTCTTGGTGGTGGTCACGCCGAGGTTGCGGACCTCATCCGGCAGGCGCGGAAGCGCCTGGGAGACGCGGTTCTGCACGAGCACCTGTGCGCGGTCGATGTCGGTGCCGACGCGGAATGTGATCGTCAACGTCAGGGAGCCGTCCGTGGTCGAGGTCGAGGACATGTACAGCATGTTCTCGACGCCGACGATCGCCTGCTCGAGGGGCGCCGCCACGGTCGAGGCGACCACCTTCGGATTGGCGCCCGGGTAGGAGGCACGCACGATCACGGACGGCGGCACGACCTCCGGGTACTCGCTGATCGGCAGCTCGATCATCGCGATGGCGCCCGCGATCGTGATGAAGGCCGAGAGCACCGCGGCGAAGATCGGGCGGTCGATGAAGAAGTGTGAGAGTTTCAACGCTGGTTCCTGGAATGAGGTGTGGGCTGGCGGCGGGCGGCTCGCGCCGCCGTGCCTCTATCGGGTCGCGTTCTCGGCGACCATGGACGCGGCCGGCTCGCGGCGATTGCCCATCGCGACGAGTTGCGGGCTCACCTGCATACCCGGGTGCACGCGCATCAGGCCGTCCACGACGATGGTGTCGCCGGGGTGCAGTCCGGCGCGTACGACCCGCAGGCCGTCGACGATCGGACCGAGCTCGACCGGCTGATACTTGACGTGGCCGCTGTGATCGACGACCAGCACGAAGCGCACGGTCTGGTCGGTGCCTATCGCGCTGTCGTTGACCAGCACGGCCTCGTAGCGGTCGTTGCCGATCAGCTTCACGCGCGCGAACAGGCCCGGCACGAAGGCGTCGCTCGGGTTCGCGAGCAGCGCGCGGGCGCGGATGGTGCCGGTGCCGGGATCGAGGGAGTTGTCCATGAAGATGAGGCGGCCCTGATGGGGATAGCCTTTCTCGTCGTCCAGGCCGACATAGACCGGGTTACCCAGGCCGTCCGGCGCCGCATGCGCACTGGTGGGCACGTCCTTGTGCCCATCGGTGTGCGCGTACTTCTCGAACTTGAGATACGCCTGCTCGTCCGCGTCGAAGGTGACGTAGATCGGATCGAGGGACACTACCGTCGTGAGCAGCGTCTGCCCGCTGGTGACGAGATTGCCCGCCGTCACGATCGCGCGGCTGACGCGGCCGCTGATCGGCGCAGTGACACGCGTGAAGCTCAGATTGAGAGCGGCATCGTCGAGCGCGGCCTTCGCGGCCTCGACATCCGCCGCGGCCTGAGTCGCATTCGCACTGCGGGTGTCGAACTCCTCGCGGGAGATGGCGTGGGCGGCCAGGAGCTTCACCGCGCGGGCCTGCTCCGACTTCGCCAGCGAGAGCTGCGAGCGGGCCTGATCGAGCTGCGCCGCGGCGCGCTGATATGTCGCCCGGTAGGGACGCGGATCGATCACGAAGAGCACCTGTCCCTTCCTGACCATGCTGCCGTCGGTGAACTCGACGGACGAGATGTAGCCGGTGACCCGCGGACGCACATTCACGTGATTGACGGCCTCCAGGCGGCCGGTGAAGGTCTCGGAGTCCGTCACGGTGCGTGCAATGACGCGCGCCACCGGCACCGGGGGCGGAGCCGCCGGCGCCGCGCGCTCCGCGGCCTGATCGCTCGAGCAGCCGGACAGCGTCAGGACGGCCACCGCGGCGGCGGCAAGCGGGACGAGCGAAGCGAAAATGATGGATCGATTGCGCACAATGAGACTCCCTTGGATTTCCCTGACCTAGACGCAGTCGGGCCGGACGGTTCGACAGCTAGGGTGGGCAATTTATTGGTTGTGCAAGCGCTTCGGGTATGGCTCGCGCGGAGGGGAGCCGAAGCATCCGGAGACGGGTGGGGAGCTCTCCCTTAGTAGGTAGACCTCGGAGGTCACGTCGCGCGGCGACGTGCTGCGCGCGGCCCGCTGACTGTTATTCAGCCGCCGGCGCGCTACATCGTAGCGGAATGAACTCCGCCGACGAGAGGTGGAGGCTGGATGCCGGGCCGGCGGATCTCCTGCCGGAGTGTCGGCCGGCGCCGACGCTGCGGCAGCTCGGGCGACACCCATCTGCCCGTCTCGATGCTGCGATTCAGCGCGTCGATCACGCGGATGTCGGCGAGACCTTCCTCACCGGAGGGCTCCGGCTCGGAGCGGTGGAGGATGCAATCCGAGAAGTAGAGCAGCTCCGGGGCGAACTGGTCGCTCTTGTCGTAGCGCTTCTCGCGCGTGCGCTTGCCCAGGCGGAGCGTGTACTCGACGCCCTGGGCATATTCGTATGCCGGGTCGACCGTGATGCTGCCCTTGGTGCCGACGATCTCGTAGGAAGAGCGATCCGCGGCTCCGAAGCTGCAGGTGAAGGAGCCGATCCGCTCCTGCGGAAACTTCATCACCACCGCCACCGTCTCCGGGATCTCCTTGAAGCGCTGGTCGCGGCGCGTGACCGCGGTGGCCAGCACCTCGGTCGGCTCCGCGGCGAACACCGCGCGGGCGGCGTTGATGCAGTAGATACCGATGTCGTAGAGCGGGCCGCCCCCGACCCTGCGGCTGCTGCGGAAGTTCTCCGGCGCGATCTGCATGGCGAAGTTGGAGGTGAAGAAGCGCAGGTCACCCAGAGTCCCCGCGTGCGCCATCTCCGCCACTTCGAGATTGCCGCGCTCGAAATGCAGGCGATAGGCGATCATCAGCCTGACGTCGTTCTCCCGGGTCACCGCGACCATCCGCTCGCAGTCGTCCGCGGTGACCGCCATCGGCTTCTCGCAGAGGACGTGCAGGCCGGCGCGCGCCGCACGCTCCGTGTACTCGCGGTGCATCGAATTCGGCAGCGTGATGTAGACGGCGTCGATCTCACCGCTCTCGAAGAGCTCGTCGGCATCGTCATAACCGCACACGCGGCCGATGCCGTACCGGCGGGAGAGCTTTCTCAGCTTCTCCGAGTCATCCGAGACCAGCGCCGCAAGGGTGCTGTTCTGCTGCGCCTGCGCAAACGCCGGCAGGATCGCGACCTGGGCGATGTGCCCGAGGCCGATGACGGCATAGCGGACCTTGCCTGCGGATGCGGCGCTCTCGGTCGCACGGCGCCCCGTGCCTCGGCCGCGGGCCCGGCGAGGAGAGGTGGAACCGGCAGTCTCGTCGTTGGCGGCGACCAGCGGCAGGGGAACGGCGCGCTCGGCTCTGACGGGGCGGCGTTTCCGGGCGCTGGAGCGGTCTCGGGCAGCGGGTTTTCGGGTCGGAGTGCGGCGCGAAGCGAGCGATCGGTTTGCCATGCCGGGGTGGCAGCAAGCACGGTGCCGGAACGAGCGCCGCCGCACCGAATCCGGCGAACGGAATGCTGCTGGGAATCAAAGGCTTAGGCTCGAGATTGCTTGACGGGCGCCGCCCGGACCGGTCTAATACGCGGCCCTCCCCGCAGGCGGCCAGGTAGCTCAGTTGGTAGAGCAGCGGACTGAAAATCCGCGTGTCGGTGGTTCGATTCCGCCCCTGGCCACCACTAACCTACTGACTTTCGAGAACATTTTCTTCGGGCCATTTTGGCAGCCGGAGTTGGTGTGCCAGGAATGGGCAGGCGTATGCGAAATGATATTTACTGTACAGTAAATATAGCTATGTATTGATGGAGTGCGTTCGAAGAGCTATATTTACTGAACAGTAAATTACGGCGGTTTCGTGTCCATCGATCA
>DASZYK010000044.1:0-4850 GCA_035545455.1 Steroidobacteraceae bacterium | reverse complement strand
CTATATTTTTCGAATGCGGAAACACGATCATCTCCGTGCGAATCCATTCGTGTACGGGCGCGTGCTCGGCGCGGCCGATGCGGCATGCGGGCGCCCGAAGTACGAACAGGCGATTTTGGATACCCTGCGCGACAGGGGCCGTCTCGCACTGGTGGGTGATCGGCGCCTCGGCAAGAGCACCCTGGTCGAGAGAACTCTGGAGACACACAAGCAGCCTCTCTTGCGGTGGGACTTCCACAAGATCCTTTCCGTGGACGATCTCGTGAGGCGCTCAGCCGAAGACTTCGATAGGTTCATCCGCAGCTTGAGTCCTGTCGCGAGGCGCGTAACGCCGTGGTTGCGCGAGATCGGCCTGGGCATTGAGCATCTTCGGGTCAGCTATCACGACACGAGCGCAGCGCTCAGCCTCGGCGCACCGACCGATCACCTGAAGAGATTGCTGGGATATCTGCTGCAGCTTGCCGCGCGTCGACCCTTCAGTCTCTTCATCGACGAGCTCCAGGATGTACGCGATCGGCTTTCAGAACGGGAAGGCGATGCGGTCCTTGGATTGCTTCGTTCTGATTTACAGCGCCTCAAAGCGCCATGCTTCTTCGCGGGAAGCGGAGATGATCGTGTTTCCGCATTCGAAAAATATAGCAGAATATACATACAAATATAAATGATAATGCATATTAACGTCAGCATCCCCATCAGCGCTCCTCCGGCATCGACATCAATCTCTGGTGGGGCGCGGCGATGCTCGTCTTCGGTTTCGCGATGCTGGGGCTCGCCTGGCGGGCGGCGTCGCGGGCCTCTTCAGCCGCGCGCGCGGCGGACAGCTCCCTCTCGCGGTAGCCGGCCCGCATTTCGGGCCTGATCTTCGGCAGCTGGAAGGTGAACCATACGGCGCCGGCGATGCAGAATCCGCCAGTCAGCATGACCGTATCCGGAGCGCCGATGTGCTGCGCCAGCGCGCCGGCCATCAGGCTGCCGAACGGCGCCGCGCCGAAGAACGCCATGGTGTAGTAGCCCATCACCCGTGCGCGCTTGTCGTCGGGCACGAGCGACTGGATGATTGTGTTGCTGACGGCGGCGGCCTGAATGAGGCCGAATCCGACCACCACCATCAGGGCGAGCGACAGCCACAGGGCGTGCGACAGGCCGAAGAGGATCAGGCCCGCGCCGAGCAGCACGGCCGCGGCCTGCAGCGTGCGCGTGAGACCGACGATGGACTTGCGCATCGCGAGAGCGAGCGCAGAGGAGAAGGCGCCAACGCCGGACGCCGCCGTGAGCCAGCCCAGCGTATGCGCGCCCCCGTGCAGCACCGTGCCCGCAAAGACGGGCAGCAGCACCGAATAAGGCCAGCCCATGAGACAGGTGAGCGCGAAGAGCAGCAGTATGGTGCGGATGGGACGATAGCCGCTGACGTAGTTCCAGCCTTCCCGCAGTTCCCCGAGGAGACTGCTCTCGGAGTCGCTGCGGGCATCGAGCGGAGCCACCCGCATGAGGAGCAGGGACGCGATCACGGCGAAGTACGAGACTCCGTCGATCAGGAAACACCACCCTTCGCCGAATGCCGCGATGACGAGGCCGCCGATGGCGGGGCCGATGAGCCGCGCGCCGTTGGCCATCGAGGAATTGATGGCGATGGCGTTGGCGAGATCGCCGCGATGCTCCACCATCTGGATGAGGAAGGACTGGCGTCCCGGCATGTCGAAGGCGTTGATGAGGCCCTGAAAGGCCATCAGGGCGATGATCTCGCCGAGGGTGATCACATGCGTGAGCGTGAGCGCCGCGAGCGCCAGGGACTGCGCGGCCGCCGCGACCTGCGTGATCACGAGCAGACGCCGGCGCTCCATGCGCTCCACCCAGACGCCGGCGAGCGGGCCCACGAGGAAGGAGACGATCTGACCGGAGAAGCTCACGACGCCCAGGAGGAGCGCAGAGTGGGTGAGTCGGTAAACGAGCCAGGCCGTCGCGAGCCGCGTCATCCAGGTGCCGATCACCGAGATGCTCTGCCCGAAAAAGAACAGCTTGAAATTGCGATGGCGGAGCGCCCGCCAGGTGTACGAGATCGATGCGAGAGGCGAGCCCGAGGCGGAAGTCGATCGGCCCTGCGGTGCGTGCGGTCCTTTGCTCATTGGTCCAGGAGCCGGTTGAGTATGTCCCCGGCCCTGGCGAGGATCTGACGCTCCTCATCCGCCAGCGCGGCGGTCGCCTGCGCGAGCCAGGCGCGCTTGAGGTCCTTGGTGCTGCTGATCACGGCGGCGCCCCGCTGCGAGAGAGCGATGTTAACCTGACGGCCGTCGCTCGGGTGCGGCTTGCGCTCGACGAGACCCCGCTCCTCGAGGGCAGCGACGGCGGCGCTCATCGACTGCGGCCGCATGCCTTCGGCGCGTGCCAGCTCCGCGGTGGTGGCGGCGCCGTCTCTACCGAGTCGCGCCAGCACGGCCGACTCGGTGAGCGACAGCTCGTGCTGAGCCGCCGCCGCGCGCATGCGCCGCGCCAGCCGTCCAATGGTGCGGGCGAAGTCGGCGACGTCGAGGCGTGTCCTGGCCATGTCCTGCATGATATCAGATAGACAGGTTAACTGAACAGTTTATCTTTCTATGTGCTCATGCCTTTCGCGCTCCTCCTCGAGCGCGCCGGCCTCGATCTCCCGCAACAGCTCGCGAACCTCATCGGCGGTGCACTGACGCTCGTCGAGGAGAGCTCCGAGCAGGCCCTCGAGCCAGATGCCGACCGACACCGCCACTGCGGCCGGCGGGTAGCGGTCGAGACTCATGAGAAGCTCGTCCAGCTCCTCGATGCATTCCTCCACCAGAGCGTCATCGTGCGGCTCGTCGATCAGCGGCATGGAAGGCTCCTTTCCGGCAATTGAACTGCCGGCGTCAGGATAAGCGCTGGCCGCGGGAGCCGGTATGCGCATTTCTATACAAACACGCAGTCAAACGCGATTCCAATCCATGCGGGCGTCTCTAGACTGATCATCGTGCCAGCCGGCACGTGTCAGCCACTCCAGGAGTCCGCGATGAACAGTTTCACTCTCACCGCCATCGGCAATCTCTCCCGCAATCCGGAGCTCACCGTCAAGGGAGATCGCATCTACGCCAGGTTCTGCCTGATCGGCAACGACTATGCCGGCAAGGACGAGGAGGGCGGGGCGCGCGAGATCACCACCAGCATCTGGTTCACCGCCTTCGGCCCGCTCGGCGAGACCATCGCCCGCACCGCCCGCAAGGGCGATCAGCTCATCATCGATGCGCAGGTGCGCGCGGACAACTGGACCGACAAGGATGGGGAGCGGCACTACGACTACAGCTTCATCGTGCAGGGGTTTCGCTTCGGCGCGCCGGGCAAGGCGAAGCGCGAGGAGCGCGCGTCCCACCGGCCGGAGGAGCCGCAGCGGCTCGCGGCCGGCGCTTAGGCGCCGACCCGCGGTCAGTGACCGCCCTCGGCGGCTCGGATACTTCTGACGCACACGGAAACGATCATGTTGCAGCGAATTGCTCGAATCGCGGCGCGGGAAATCCCCGGCGCCATCGCGTTGGCGATGGCGCTCGGATTCACGATGACGTTGTCGCTGGCCCTGCCGCAGCCGGTCCTCGCCCAGACATCGCCTTTTCTCACGGGCGCCACCGCTCTGGAGAGCAACATCCTGGCGTGGCTGACTCCGATCGCCATCATCCTGGTGATGGTGCTCGGCGGCATGGCCATGGCGAACCGGATTTCCTGGGGCTGGTGTCTCGGGGCGATCCTCGGGATCGCGATCGCCTTCGGCGCGCCGCAGATCGTCGCCTGGGTCCGGGGAATGTTCGGTGTCTGAGGGCGGGCGGATGAGCACGACCATTCGAGGACGTACGGCCGATCCGCTCTTCGTCGGCGCGACTCGGCCGCCGATGCGCTGGGGAGTGACCTACTCGGCGCTGCTCTTCAACCTGGTGTTCACGCTCGAGGCGTTTCTCGTCACCAGAAATCTGTTGACGCTGCTCGCGGCCCTGCCGATTCACGGTGCGAGCGTGCTCCTCTGCGGCCGCGACGCGCGCTACTTCGACCTGCTGCTTCTCTGGGGAAGAACGCGCCTGCCCGGCCTGCTGGCCAACGGAAGGTGGTGGGGCGCGAGCAGCTACAGCCCTCTCGCGCTCGACCCTCCGCGCGCGGCGGGGCGGCGGCGCGGTGATGTGGCGGTGGTGATCGCCGGTCGCGCCGCGAGCGGCCCGCCATGCTGAGCGCGACGAGGAGCGCCGCCATGCGCCGTGAGATGGCCGCGGAGCGATACATTCCCTACACCGCGCACGTGGCGCCGGAGGTCGTCAGGACGGCCATGGGTGACTACCTGCAGGTGTTTCGTCTGGGAGGCGTGAGCTTCGAGACCGCGGACCTCGAGCAGCTCAACGTCCTGCACGAGCGCCAGAATGTCCTCTGGCGCAACGTGGCGGGAGCGGGCATTGCGCTCTGGAGCCACATCATCCGGCGGCGTGAGGCGGTCTGCGGGCCACCGGAGGCGATGCCGGGATTCGCCGCGGCGTTGCGCGAGAAATACCGGCGGCGCCTGGCGGGTGAGCTCCTCATGGTGAACGAGCTCTACCTGGCCGTGCTCTACCGGCCGGCCGCCGGCCGGGCGGCGGGTCTGCTGTCGCGTGCGATGTCACGCGTGCGGCCCGCGAGCACGCGGATGGAAACGGCCGACGCGTTGGAAGCCTGCCGAAAGATCTCGCAGACGCTGCGCGCCTCCTTGGCCCGATACGAGCCGGAGAGTCTCGGCTGTTATCGGCAATCCGGCCGATGGTATTCCTCGCTCGTCGAGTACCTCGCGCTGCTCGTGAATGGAGAGCGTCAGCCGAGGACGCTGCCACGCGGGCCGCTGA
>DASZYK010000043.1:0-1714 GCA_035545455.1 Steroidobacteraceae bacterium | reverse complement strand
GTCGCGTCCATCGCGGCCGCGCCCCTCGGCGCGACGGCCGTCACCGTGACTGCGGCGTTGACCGCCCTCCGACCTGCGAGGCTGCCGGGAATGCTCCCGGTGGCCGTCGCGGCGTCTTTCGCCACCGCCGGCCGAGCGGTGTGCGGAGCCGCCCGCCGGTGCCGCGACTGCCGGTGCCGGCGCGGCGGTCTGCGCGGATTCCGCGGCTTCGGATTCGCCCGCGAAGAGCTTCTTGAACCAGGCGCGAAGGCCGCCGTTCCCGCGGGACTCCGCCACGGCGCTCTGCGGCGCGGGCACAGGCGCGGGCGCCGCATGCGCCACCATCGGAGCGGGCGTGCTCGGCAACAGAGCTGCGACCGCGGGCACCTCCGCCGGAGGCCGCTTGTCGCGCGCGCTGCCGGGCTCGACGGGCTCCGGCGTGGTCGGCATGAGATAGCTCGTCTGCCGGTTCTCCGGCAGGTCCGCCTCGTCGTCGCGGACACGCCTGATGGAATACTCCGGCGTCTGGATGTTCGGATTCGGGACGATCACGAGCTCGGCGGAGCTGCGGTCCTCGAGGGTGCGCAGCCACTCACGCTTCTCGTTGAAAAGATACGTGGCGACTTCCACCGGAAGCTGCGCGATGACCCGTGCCGTGCGGTCCTTGCGCAGCTCTTCGCCGATCAGCCGCAGCACCGCGAGCGTCATCGACTCGACGCTGCGGATGCTGCCGATTCCGACGCAGCGCGGGCAGACGATGTGGCTCGACTCCCCGAGCGATGGCCGCAGGCGCTGGCGCGACATCTCGAGCAGCCCGAAGCGCGACAGCTTGCCGATCTGGATCCGCGCGCGGTCCATCCTCACCGCATCGCGCAGCCGGTCCTCGACCTCGCGCTGGTTCTTGCTCGACTCCATGTCGATGAAATCGATGACGATGAGGCCGCCGATGTCGCGGATGCGCAGCTGACGCGCGATCTCATCCGCCGCCTCGAGATTGGTGTTGAGCGCGGTGGTCTCGATGTCGCTGCCCTTGGTGGCGCGCGCCGAGTTGATGTCGATGGAGACCAGCGCCTCGGTGTAGTCGATGACGATGCTGCCGCCGGAGGGCAGCTGCACCTTGTGGGCGTAGGCGGACTCGATCTGGCTCTCGATCTGGTAGCGAGTGAAGAGCGGAATGTCGTCCGTGTAGAGCTTCAGGCGCCGCTGCGCATCCGCGGGCATGAAGCGCTGCATGTATTCCTGCCCCTTCTGGAAGGCGTCCTGATCGTCGACCAGCACCTCGCCGATGTCATCGGAGAGGTAATCGCGCAAGGCACGCGTGACCGCATCGCTTTCCCGATACACCAGGAACGGGGCGGGGCGGTCCTTGGCCGCGGTGGCGATCTGCTCCCACTGTCCATTGAGGTTATCGAGGTCCCATTGCAGCTCCTCGACGCTGCGGCCGACCCCGGCCGTGCGCACGATGGCGCCCATGCCCTCCGGGATCTTCAGCTGATTCATCACCTCGCGCATCTGATCGCGGTCCTCGCCCTCGATGCGGCGCGAGACGCCGCCGGCGCGGGGATTGTTCGGCATCAGCACGAGGAAGCGTCCGGCGAGGCTGATGAAGGTCGTGAGCGCCGCGCCCTTGTTGCCGCGCTCTTCCTTCTCCACCTGCACGATGAGGTCCTGCCCCTCGGCGAGGAGCTCGCGGATGTTCATCCGGCCGCCCTGCGGCTGCTGGCGGAAATACTCC
>DASZYK010000042.1:0-6283 GCA_035545455.1 Steroidobacteraceae bacterium | reverse complement strand
GTGAGCGTCTCGAGCACCACCGCCCGCTCGTCGATCCAGCCGCGCTCGGCCGCGGCCCTGATCAGGCTGTACTCGCCGCTCACCTGGTAGGCGACGACCGGCACCGTCACCGCGTCGCGGACCCGGCGGATGATGTCGAGGTACGGACCTGCAGGCTTCACCATGACGAGATCCGCGCCCTCCTCGACATCGAGCAGCACTTCCCGCAGCGCCTCCCGCGAATTGGCGGGGTCCATCTGATAGGAGCGGCGGTCGCCGAAGGCCGGGGCCGAATCGGCGGCTTCCCGAAACGGTCCATAGAAAGAGGAGGCGTATTTGGCCGCATATGAAACGATGGGGGTCATCGCGTGACCTTCCGCATCGAGAAGGCGGCGCATCGCCTGCACGCGCCCGTCCATCATGTCGCTCGGCGCCACCGCATCGGCGCCGGCCCGCGCGTAGTTGAGCGCCACCTGGGCGAGGGTCTCGACCGACGGATCGTTGTCGATCGCGCCGCCCGGCAGGACGTGCCCGCAGTGTCCATGATCGGTGGCCCCGCACAGGCATACGTCGGCCCACACCAGAAGGTCCGGGCAGGCATCCTTGACGGCGGCGATGGCCTGCGCGGCCAGCCCTTTCGGATCGAGCGCGGCGCTGGCGCGGGGGTCCTTCTCCGCGGGCGCGGCGAAGAGCAGTACCGCGGGAACGCCCGTCGCCGCCACGGCCTGCGCCTCCTTCGCCAGCTCGTCCACCGAAAGCTGCGACACGCCGGGCATGCTCGATACCGCATGCCGGACGCCCCGTCCCGGGACGGCAAACAGCGGATAGATGAAGGCGTCAGGCGAGAGCCGCGTCTCGCGGACCATGCGGCGCCATGCGTCCGACTGGCGTGTGCGGCGGGGTCTTGCTGCTGGATGACTCATCGGGTACCTCGAGGATGGGCGCCGCGCCTCATGGGCGCGAGCCGCGCCGCTGCTGCGATGCGGGACCTGCGCGCACGGCATGCAGGCTCGTGCGTGCCAGGCCGCGCAGGGTGGCCGACTCGGCCAGTGTGGGGGTGTAGCCTCGCTCCGTCAGCGCGCGTGCCGTGGTCGGGCCGATCGCGACCGCGGGCGCCGTGCCGAGCAATCGTGCGAAGTCCTCCCGGCCGAGGGCGGTCTCGAGCTCGGCGACCGCGGAGGGACTGGCGAAGGTCACGGCGCCCACTCCCTGACGCGCGATCCAGGAGCGGCAATTCCCGACATCGAGCGCGGCACCCGACTCGATGCGGTAGGCCTCGACCATCGTGACGCTCGCTCCGAGCTGGGTCAGGCCGGCGGCGAGTGTCGGCAGCGCGCGCGAGCTCGCGGGGTAGAGGATGCGTGCCCCGCGGGCGGAGCCGGATGCGGCGAACGCCGCCACGAGGCCCGCGGCGCTGGGCTCGCCGGGAAGCAGATCGGCGGGCCAGCCATGCTGCTGCAGCACGCTGGCGGTCGCACGGCCGACCGCGGCCGTCCTGACACCCGGCGGCGGCGCCGGCAGGCGGCCCGTCACGGCGGCCACTCCATGGCGGCTGGTGAAGACGATCCAGTCGAAAGACCCGGCGCGGCTCAGCGCCTCCTCCAGCCGCGTGGTATCGGCGGGCAACACGCGCATCGCGGACCAGACCAACACCGTGAGTCCCAGGCTCCTGAGCTCGGTGGACAGGGGACCGTCGCGCTCCTCGGCGCGGGTCACGACGACCGGCTTGAGCTCCGGCGCCGCGTTGCGAGGCCCCGACCCTGCGTCCTGCTTCCGGGGCCTGCGGCCGCCGTCCAGCATCGCCTTGGATGATTTCGTCATGGCGCCTCCGCGCGGCCCTGGGCGGCGCGCTCCTCGGCGATGAGACTGCCGGCGCCCTGCGCGATCAGCTCCGTTGCGAGCCGCGACCCGAGGGCCGCCGCGCCGGCCGCGGTGGCCTCGCCGCTCCCGCTCGCGGTGAGCCGCTTCGACCCATCGAGCGCGCAGACTGCCGCGTCGAGATGAATGTGCGGCCCCGTGACGGTCGCGAGCGCGCCGAGCGGTACCTGACATCCGCCTTCGATGCGTTCCAACAAGGCCCGCTCCGCCGTCGCGGCGAGGCGTGTCGGCGGATCATCCAGCGATCTCAGCCAGGCGGAGGAATGCGTGTCGTCGGCTCGCGTGCAGACGCCGATGGCACCTTGCGAGACCGCCGGCGGGAACTCCTCCGGCGCAAGATACTGCGTGATCCGGGCTCCCAGGCCGAGGCGCTTGAGTCCGGCCGCCGCGAGCACGATGGCGTCGTAATCGCCTCGCTCCAGGCGCTCGAGCCGCGTCGGCACGTTGCCGCGCAGCTCGAGCAGTGTCAGGTCGCCCCGGGCGCGCGCCAGGAAGGCGCGCCGGCGCAGGCTGCTCGTGCCGACACGCGCGTGCGGCGGCAACTGCGGCAGCGGGACGCCGGTGCGGCTGACCAGCGCATCGCGCGGGTCTTCGCGCGTCAGGACCGCCGCGAGCTCGAGCCCCGGCTCCATGGCCGTCGGCAGATCCTTCAGGCTGTGCACCGCGACATCGATCCGGTCCTCGAGCAGCGCGCGGTCGATCTCCTTCGTGAAGAAAGCCCGGCCGCGTACCGCCCACAACGGAACTTCCGTGCGCACGTCTCCGGTCGTGGTGATGGGCACCAGCTCCACCGGCGGCGCGCCGGGCAGCGCGCGGATCAGGCTCTCGACGTGGCGAGCCTGCCAGAGGGCGAGCGCGGAGGCGCGCGTCCCGATCCGCAGTGCCCGAACCGTCGCCGGCTTGCGCGCGCCGCTCATTGTCCGCCCTCCGCTGCGCCCTCGGCGAGGAACCGGTAGCCGACGCCCCACACGGTGAGGAAATGCCGCGGGTTGGCCGGATCGCGCTCGAAGCGCTTGCGCAGCCGCAGGATGAAGTTGTCCACGGTGCGCGTCGAGGGAAAGACGTCATAGCCCCACACGCGCTCGAGGAGGTCCTCGCGCGAGACGATCTCTCCCGGCCGCTCCGCCAGCACCTTCAGGATCATCGCCTCCTTCTCGGTCAGCTCCTGAGCCATGCCGTTCCAGGAGCGGGCGCGGAAGGCGCGGAAGTCGACCTCGTTGCCGCCGAAGCGCAGCACGGCGCCGTCGGCGGCCGAGGCGCTCTGGTACCAGTCCCAGCGGCGCAGGATGGCCCGCACCCGCAGCAGCAGCTCACGCAGGTGGAAGGGCTTGGCGAGGTAGTCGTCGCCGCCGGCCTCGAGGCCGCGCACCCGGTCGATCGGATCGCCGCGGGCGGTGAGGAACAGCACCGGGGTGTTGTCGCCGCGCTCGCGCAGCGTCCGGCAGACGGTGAAGCCGTCGACCTCCGGCAACATGACATCCAACAGCACCAGCCCGCAGCTGTTGGCCGCCAGCCAGTCGAGGGCGCGCCGCCCGTCGGCGGCGGATTCGACCTCGTAGCCTTCCGCCCGCAGGTTCTCGGCCACGCCGGCTGCGAGATGCGGGTCGTCCTCCACCACGAGGACGCGGCGCGTCTGCTCCGAGGTCACGCTCACGAGTGCTCCCGCCGCGCCTGCCGGCCGGCGAGCGGCTGCCCGCCTTCGGCTCGCCCGGGCGCCTCGAGCGGCCGCCGCTCTCCCGCGGGCCACGCCAGCACGAATGTCGCGCCCTGGCCGACGCCGGCGCTCTGCGCGCTCACCCGGCCGCCGGCGAGCTGCATCAGCCGTCTGACGATGTAGAGGCCGAGGCCCGTGCCGAAGTGGCTGCCGCCGCCTCCGGGATGCAGGCGCGTGAACTTGTGGAAGAGGCGCGCGGCATCGGCCGGCCGGAAGCCGATACCGCTGTCGCGCACGGAAAGCTCGACCTCACCGTCCGTCCGCCGGCCGCTGAAGGCGATGGTGCCGCCGCCGACCGGGGCGACGGCCGCGATCGCGTTCTCGAGGACGTTGCGCAGGATCACATCGAGAGCCAGCGGGTCCGCCAACACTTCCAGGCCGCGCTCGACATCCGCGCTGATGGTGATGCGGTCCTTGGCGGCGCGCTCCTCGAAGCCCGCGATCACCCGGGCCACCGCGCCGGCGAGATCGACGGGCTCGCTGCGCAGGTCGATGCGGCCGCGGTCGAGCCGCATGCTCTCGAGGATCTGGGTCACCATGCCTTCCATGCGCGCGAGGTCTGACAGCATGCGATCGATCAGCGTGCGCGACTGCTCCGGCGACACCGGACGGATCGCCATCGTCTCGAGCGACAGCTGCAGGCTCGCGAGCGGCGTCTTGAACTGATGCGAGACCAGCGCCAGAAAGCTCTCCTGCTCCTGGATCACCCGCGCCTCGGCGCGCAGGGCGCGCGCGATCACCGCGATGCAGGCCGCCAGCGCGATGATGAAGAACGATCCCTCCCAGGCGTACTGGGCGATGTGCCGCCGCTCCTCGGCAACGAGACGCCTGTCGACGTCGGCAGAGAGCGCCGCGCGCCCCTTGTCGACGATGACTTGCGGCAGCAGCGCGCGCACGCGCGCCGCGGGAGCTCCCGCATCGAGCAGCGCCTGCGCCGCGCTCACCTGCTGCGCATAGATCGCGTGCATCTCGCGCACCTTGTCCACGGCGAAGCGATGCTGATCGAGGAGCCACCAGCCCACCTCCACGGCCGATACCAGCACCAGGGCCAGCGCGGTGAGTTGGAATACTCGCGGTGCCTTCATCGCGCGGCCGTCAGCTGAGGCCGCCGAGCACCTTGCGCAGCGTCAGCGCCAGGCGCTCGAGGTCCGCGGCCGTGTGGGCCAGGGAGAGGAAGCAGGCCTCGTATGCCGACGGAGGCAGATAGATGCCCTCGGCCAGCATGGCGTGAAAGAGCGCGGCGAAACGCCCCGCCGCCTGCGGCGGCAGAGGCGCCGCGGTCCGCGGCGGGCCGGCCTCGTGCATCGACAGCCAGAAGAGCGACCCCTCGCGCACGAGGTGCAGCGGAAAGGGCGCCTGCCGCAGCACCGGCCGCAGCAGCCCCTCGAGCTGCGCGCCGAGCGCCTCGAGCTTCTCCCAGCCGCTCTCGGCCGCCAGCTGGTCGAGTGTGGCGATGCCGCTCGCCATGGCCACCGGGTTGCCGGAGAGCGTGCCCGCCTGGTACGTATCGCCGTCGGGAGCGAGCCGCGACATGATGCGCGCCGGGCCGGCGAAAGCGCCCACCGGCAGGCCGCCGCCGATCACCTTGCCGAAGGTGGCGAGGTCGGGGATGAGCCCCAAACGCTCGGCCGCGCCGCCGCGGGCGATCCTGAAGCCCGAGATCACCTCGTCGAAGATGAGCAGTGCGCCGTGCCGGCGCGTGATCTCGCGCAGGCTGCGCAGGAACTCCGGCCGCTGCCGCAGCAGGCCGTGATTGGCCGGCACGGGCTCGATGATGAGTGCCGCTATGCGCTCACCCTCACGGGCAAAGAGTGTCTCGACCGCCGCCTCGTCATCGAGCGGCAGCACGCGCGTGCAGGCGGTGAAAGCTTCCGGGACACCCGCGGAGGAGGGACGGCCGAGCGAGGCGAGCCCCGAGCCCGCCGCGACCAGCAGATGATCCGCATGGCCGTGATAGCAGCCGGAGAACTTGACGATCAGGTCGCGCCCGGTGAACGCGCGCGCCAGGCGAATGGCGCTCATGACGGCTTCCGTGCCCGATGACACCAGTCGCACCTGCTCGACGCCGGGGTAGGAGGCGACTACGCGCTCCGCCAGCTCGACCTCCGCCGGACACGGCGCGCCGAACGTCGTTCCCTGATGACAGGCCCGCGTCACCGCCTCGACCACCGCGGGGTGCGCATGACCCAGTATCAGCGGTCCCCAGGAGCAGACGAGATCGAGATATTCGCGGCCGTCGGCGTCGGTCAGATGCGCTCCGCGGCCGCTCACGAAGAAGAGCGGGTGGCCCCCGACGGCACGAAACGCGCGCACGGGGGAGTTGACGCCGCCGGGGATGACGCGGCACGCGCGCTCGTAGAGCAGCTCGGAGCGCGGATGCGGCTGGCTGTGGGTGCCCGCTGGGGAATGGCTCATGAACTTCCTATGGTAGTGGCTTTTCCGGGCCGCTCGTTCTCGGAAAGGGAGGTCTCGGGATCTTCCGCCGCCGCCTCGGGACGGGCTCCGCGGTGAAGACGGGCCTCCCGGAAGAATGCGTCGATGGCGTCCGGGCTCGCGTGGGCCGCCGCTGCCCGCATTCCGGCGATGGGCAGATGCGCCAGACGCCTCGCGAGACGCGAGGTCAGCTGCCGCGCGGCTTGCCGCTGCTCTTCCGTCAGACCGCGCAGCTCCTGCGCGAGTGCCCGATCGAGCTCATCCGCGGCGATGCGCTCG
>DASZYK010000041.1:0-4709 GCA_035545455.1 Steroidobacteraceae bacterium | reverse complement strand
GAGCGATGAGCTGCGCGAAGTCGTACATGTATTTGCGCAGCAGGGTGCCGCGGCGAAAGCCCAGCCAGGTGGTGTGCGCCGGCAGGAGATGTGAGGCGTCGATGACGGCGAGATCCGGGTCGTTCTCGTCGACGGCCATGTGCGCGACGATACCCACCCCCATCCCCAGGCGAACGTAGGTCACGATGACATCGGAGTCGCGCGCGGTGATCGCGACGTTGGGTGTGAGATTGGCCCTGGCGAAGGCATCGATGAGGGACGACGGGCCGGAGAAGCTGAACGTGTAAGTGATGAGCGGATACGCCGCGAGCGCGCGGTAGGTGAGCCTGCCCGCGCCGGCGAGAGGGTGGTCGCGAGGAACGATCACGACGCGGTTCCAGCGATAGCAGGGCAGGATCGTCAGGTCGGCGAACAGCCGCTCGGAGCCGGTGTTGATCGCGCAGTCGATGCGGTCCTGCGCCACCATCTCCGCGATCTGCTCGGAAGTGCCCTGGTGCAGATTGAGGCGCACGTTGGGGTATCGCGACAGGAATTCGCGGATGACTCCGGGCAGGACGTAGCGGGCCTGCGTGTGGGTGGTGCCGATCGACAGGCTTCCCCTGCCCTCGTCGCGCAGCTCCGTCGAGAGCGCGCGGATGCTCTGGGCCTCCTGCAGGATGCGCAGCGCGCGGTCGATGACCTGCTGGCCGGCCGGGGTGATGCGGGTGAGATTGCGGCCCTCACGCACGAAGATCTGGAATCCGAGCTCGTCCTCGAGCAGCTTGATCTGCTTGCTCACCCCGGGCTGGGACGTGTGCAGCTTCTGCGCCGCCGCCGTGATGTTGAGGCCGCTCTGAGCCACGGCGGCCAGATAGCGTAGCTGGTGCAGCTTCATGGAACCTCGATCCCCCGGGTATGACGTGCCCCGTTGGACAGAGCCTAGCGCAACCCCGGCCGGCGCCGCGACTGTCCGTTGGAGAGAGACGGATCCTTCCGGCCCCGATCCACCATAACCGGCCCGCAGTGCCTAAGAAGTAATCATTCGTTCTTAAGCGCGGCGCACCCTGGCTATAGTGCTGCGCACCATGGGAGCGCTACTCAATCTCGATCTGGAACAGAAGGCGCTCGGCGTGCGCGCGCAGCTCAGCGCCGCGGTGCGCGAGCACGGCCGGGTGGTCTACTCGAACAGCCTCGGCGCCGAGGCGATGGTGCTGACTGACATCATCTGGACGCACGTGCCCGAGATCGACATGTTCAGCATCGATACCGGACGGCTGCACCAGGAGACCTACGACCTGCTGGAGAAGCTCGAGCGCCGCTACAAGCGCTCGCTCCACCTGGTGTATCCGGATGCGCAGGCGCTCGAGAGGCTGGTCACGGCACAGGGCATCAACGGCTTCTATCACAGCCTGGACGCCCGCCTCGCCTGCTGCCGCGTGCGCAAGGTGGAGCCGTTCAAGCGCGCCATCGAGGGCTACACCGCATGGATCACCGGTGTGCGGCGGGAGCAGTCCGCGGCCCGCGCCCAGGCGCAGCCGGTCGAGTGGGACGCGGAATATGGCCTCTACAAGGTGAGCCCGCTGCTCGATTGGAGCGAGGCGGAGATCTGGCAGTACATCCGCGCCCGCAAGCTGCCGTACAATTCACTCCACGATCGCCAGTTTCCCAGCATCGGCTGCTTTCCCTGCACCCGGGCGATCCAGCCGGGCGAGAGCCGCCGCGCCGGCCGCTGGTGGTGGGAGCAACCCGAGTCTCGTGAATGCGGCTTACATCCCAGAGTGCGCCATGCGGCCGCGCAAGCCTGACGGAGGATCCGCCGCGGATGGATTATCTGCCGGTTTTCCTGCAACTGCGCTCGGCGCGCGCGGTCATCGTCGGCGGTGGGCAGGTCGCGGCGCGCAAGGCCGATCTGCTGCTCAGATCCGGCGCGCGGGTGGTGGTGGTCGCGCCGCGGCCGGGGCGCTGACACACGTCGCGGAAGGCTTCGTTCCCGCGCACCTCGACGGCGCCGCCATGGCGATCGCCGCGACGAGCCTGAGGGATGTCAACTCATCGGTCTCCGAGGCTGCTCGCGAGCGCGGCATACCGGTGAATGTCGTCGACGACGCCTCGCTCTCGACCTTCATCTTCCCCGCCATCATCGACCGCTCTCCGGTGGTCGTCGCCGTGGGCTCCGCCGGGCAGGCACCCGTGCTCGCCCGCTGGGTGCGCGAGCAGATCGAAGCCATTCTGCCGGCGAGCCTCGGCGCGCTCGCGCGCTTCATGGGCGAGCGGCGCCGGGACGTGCGGCGGGCACTGGGCGCCTCGGCCCGGCGGGCGCTCTGGGAGCGCATCGTGCGCGGCAAGGCCGGCGCCCGCCTGCTGGCGGGCGATGAGACCGGCGCCCGGCGCGTCTTCGAGGCGGAGCTGCTGATCTCGCAGCTCACCACCTCGGGCGCGAGCGGCCGCAGCGCGCTCGGCGAGGTGTATCTCATCGGTGCGGGCCCCGGCGACCCGGACCTTCTCACGCTGCGCGCGCTGCAACTGCTGCAACAGGCCGATGTGGTGCTTTACGACAGGCTGGTTCCGGCGGCGGTGCTCGAGCGCGCCCGCCGCGATGCGCGCCGGGTCTACGTCGGCAAGCTGCACGGCGCGGCGCACGGACACACGCCGCAGGAGGACATCCACGAGCTGATGATCCGTTTCGCGCGCGAGGGCCTCAAGGTGGCGCGGCTGAAGGGCGGTGATCCGTTCATCTTCGGCCGCGGCGGCGAGGAGATCGATGCCCTCGCCCGCAACGGCATTCCCTGTCTCGTCGTGCCCGGCATCACGGCGGCGCTCGGCGCCGCGGCCTCGGCCGGCATCCCGCTGACGCTGCGCGGAGTCGCCCAGAGCGTGACCTTCGTCACCGGGCACATGCCGGATGACGAAGCGCTCGACTGGGCCGCGCTCGCCCGCGCCGGACAGACCGCGGTCTTCTACATGAGCGTAGGCAGTCTCGAGCCCGTGGTGGCGCGGTTGCGCGCGGCCGGAGCGCCCGGGACGCTGCCGGCGGCCCTGATCGAGCGCGCCACCCTGCCCGGGCAGCGGGTACTGCGCGCTACACTGGCGCGGATTGCCGGGCTCGCCGGCCGGGCGGGAGTCTCGGCGCCCGCGCTCCTCATCGTCGGGCAGGTCGCCGCTCCTGCCGCGGGCGATGAGCCCGCGACGGCGCCGGCGGCCGAGACGGCGTCGGATCTGATTCAGCCCATCTGACGGGAGAGATCGAGCATGCGTGACGGGTTCGTCGGGTCGGTCGGCAACACGCCTCTCATCAGGCTGCGGCGCGTGAGCGAGGAGACCGGCTGCGAGGTGCTCGGCAAGGCCGAGTTCATGAATCCCGGCGGCTCGGTGAAGGATCGCGCCGCGCGCGCGATCGTGCTCGCCGCGGAGCGCAGCGGCGAGCTCGCCCCGGGCGGCATCGTCGTCGAGGGCACCGCGGGCAACACCGGGATCGGGCTCGCGCATGTCTGCAATGCGCGCGGCTACCGTTGCATCATCGTGATGCCGGACAACCAGTCGCCGGAGAAATACCGGCTGCTCGCGACACTCGGGGCCGAGGTGCACAAGGTGCCCACGGTTCCCTACAGCAATCCCAACCAGTACCAGAAGGTCTCGCAGCGGCTCGCCGCCAGCCTGCCCAACGCCATCTGGGCCAATCAGTTCGACAACACCGCCAACCGCCAGGCGCACCTCGAGACGACGGGGCCGGAGATCTGGGAGCAGACCTCCGGCCGCGTGGATGCCTTCGTCGCCGCCTGCGGAACGGGCGGCACTTTCGCCGGCGTCTCCGCCTACCTGAAGTCCCGCCGCCGCTCGGTTCGCTGCGTGCTCGCCGATCCTCCGGGCAGCAGCCTCTACGAGTACGTGCGCAACGGCACGTTGAAATCGACAGGATCGGGGTCCGTCACCGAAGGCATCGGCATCGGGCGCATCACGGCCAATCTCAAGGACGCGCCCATCGATGACGCCGTGCACGTCGAGGATCCGGAAACGGTCCGCTTCGTCTACCGCCTGCTGCGCGAGGAAGGGCTCTTCCTCGGCAGCACGAGCGGCATCAACGTCGCCGCGGCCGCACGCGTCGCGCGCGAGCTCGGCCCCGGTCACACCGTGGTCACCGTGCTCTGTGATGGCGGCGCGAAGTACCAGTCGCGCCTCTTCAATCCCGAGTGGCTGCAGACGAAGGGCCTGGCGGCCGCGGCCGGACCGATTCCCTCCGGAGCGCCGATCGCTCTCGAGAAGGTCATGGTCGCCTGAGAACGGCGCCGTGACACCCTCGCCGCACGTTCTGTGGCTGATCCCCGTCGGCTTCATCGCCCAGATGGTCGATGGCTGTGTGGGCATGGGCTACGGCATCTCCGCGAGCTCCATCCTCGCGACGCTCGGTGTTCCGCCGCTCATGACCAGCGCCACCGTGCACGCGGCGGAGGTGGTGACCGCCGGCATCTCGAGCGCCTCCCACGCATGGTTCCGCAATCTCGACCGGAGAATCTTCCTGTCGCTGCTGGCACCGGGGGTCGCGGGCGGAGTGGTCGGCGCGACGGTGCTCGCACACGTCCCGACACATGCAATCCGGCCGTTCGTCTGGAGCTACCTGATCGTCACCGGGCTTTGCGTCGTGGGCAGAGTCTTCCGCAAGCGCGCGCCCGCGATCAGTGTCGGCGCGCCGGGTCCAGCGCTGGGCCTGATAGCGGGTTGTCTCGATGCGATCG
>DASZYK010000040.1:0-11073 GCA_035545455.1 Steroidobacteraceae bacterium | reverse complement strand
TTTCCCCCGTCGCTGGCGGTCGTGCCGGAGCTGACCGAGGCATTGCGCGGCGCTCGCGATGTGCTGATCGCCCTGCCGAGCCACGCCTTCCGGCCCATGCTCGATGCCATCGCGCCGCTCATCACCCCGGACATGCGGCTCGCCTGGGCGACGAAGGGCTTCGAGCTTCCCTCGGGGCTGCTGCCTCATCAGGTGGCGCGCGAAATATTGGGCCCCAAGCGTGCCGTCGCGGTGCTGTCGGGTCCGACGTTTGCCCGCGAAGTTGGTGCCGGACTGCCGACGGCCATGACGATAGCGTCGTCCGACGCTGCGTTCGCCAAGGCTCTGGCGCACGATCTGTCGTCCGTGCAGTTCCGCGCGTACACGTCGACGGATATCGTCGGCGTCGAGGTCGGCGGTGCCGTGAAGAATGTGCTGGCCGTCGGAGCAGGGTTGTCGGATGGACTCGGCTTCGGAGCCAATACCCGGGTCGCGCTCATCACGCGCGGCCTGGCGGAAATGATGCGCCTCGGCGTGGCGCTCGGGGCGCAGCGCGATACCTTCATGGGGCTTGCCGGCCTCGGAGACCTGGTGCTCACCTGCACCGACGACCAGTCGCGCAACCGGCGGTTCGGGCTCGAGCTGGCGGCCGGCAAGACGGCCGCACAGGCTCTGGCCGCCATCGGTCAGGTGGTGGAGGGCTATCCGGCGGCCAGGGCGGTGCACGAAGTGGCCGCTCGAGCGGGAGTGGAGATGCCGCTCTGCGAAGGCGTGTACCGGGTGCTCTACGAGGGGGTGCCGGCGAGGGATGCGGTGCGGGCGCTCATGACGCGGCCGATCAAGTCGGAGACGGAATAGCCCGGAAGCTGCGCGAATTGCGCATCGCCTGATGCCAGGCGGATGGGGCCGCTCAAGGGTGGTGGATCAGGCCGAGCGCGGCGCCGACCAGGGCGCCGATCACCAGCACCACTACGGGTCCGATGGACAGCCCGAAACCCAGCTCGCGCGTCCTGGGCTCCTTGACGTAGGAAAAGAAGTAGATGCCGCGCCCGATGAGGTAGATGGCTCCGAGCCCCGCTGCGACATCGGCTCTGACATAAAAGCCGAACATCCAGATGGCAGGGATGAACATCACGAGCAACTCCAACGTGTTCATCTGGACACGGAAATAGCGCTCGAAGACCTCGTTGCCGGTGGTTGCGGGAGCTGCGACTTTGTATTTCACCCTCGCCTTCCCGACTGCGGCGCCGAAGGCAAAAAACTGCAGCAGAGCGAGAGCGACGATCAGGTTGACGAGCGCCATGGATGTTCCTGAAGGATGGGATGAACGTACGGAAGGCCTGGGGTCCGGATGACGTGCCATGATAGCTCGGCGGTCTCCTCGAGCGGATTCACTGCGGCCAAGGCGCGCCACCGGCATTCCAGCCGGCAAGCCGGGAGCCTTCGACGGAGGCTGATCTCAGGTTCGCGAGACTCATGGCCGCGGTAACGCGGCAAACCTCCCCGGAGCGGGCGCGGAGGGCACCGGTTTTACGCCGAAAAGTATAAAAAAAGATACCACTGCTTATATACAGATTAGTATAAATAATGATACCGTTCGGTGTATGGACAAGAAGAACCCCTTCGTCTACAGCAGAGTCTTGCGCCCGGAAGACCCGGCCTGCCCCAGACCGGAGCTCGAGAAGCGCATCCTTCGTACCTTTACCGACCGGGAGCGCCTTGCCCTGGTCGGGGATCGCAGGCTGGGTAAAAGCTCGCTCGTGCGACGCACGCTGGCCGCACACAGAAAGCCCTGCGTCGTAATCGATCTGCTGGGGCTCAAGTCCGTGGACGGCCTGTGCGCCGTGATGGCTTCGGCGCTGGATTCCTATGTCCGCGAGAGAAGTCTCGTTGCCCGCAAGCTTACGCCGTGGTTGCGGGAGATCGGGCTCGATCTTCGCGAGATCCAGATCAGCCTGGCAGGAGGCCCGCTGCGATTGGAGCTCGCCTCGGCACACAGCGCGACCGCCCTGCGGCATTTGCTCGAGCGGGTCGAGCAGATCGGAAAGCGGGAGCCCCTCGCCGTATTTTTCGACGAGTTCCAGGAGACCTCCGACCGCCTCTCTGCAGCCGACGCCAGGCACGTACTAGGCGTGCTACGCAGCATGATTCAGCATCAGTCGGACGTCACTTACTATTTCGCGGGCAGTGCAAAAGAATCCTTCACCGCGCTCTTCACCCGGGAAGGGGCCCCCTTCTTCGAAGGCGCGCAGCTCATCGAGGTCACGCCGATTCCGCGCGCCGAGTTCGGTGACTTCCTGGCTCAACAGTTTGAAGCCTCCGGCCGTCCGGCCGCACGGGATGCCATACAGGCGATCCTGGACCTCGGCGGCTCCCGTGCGGCCGACGTTCAGCGTCTGGCCTACGAAACCTGGTACGCGGCGGAGCACCTGCCCGTGGAACGGCCGGCAGTCAATCGTGGGCGTCTGAAAAGCATCGAGGACCTCGAGCCCGAGGGCCTGGTGCTCCTGCGCGGCGCCACGGAGCACCAGCAGCGCGCGCTCTTTACTGCGGCGTTCTTTCAGGACAGCGCCGAGCCCCAGAGTACCGTCGCACGGATCGCCCGCTTCCGCTCTCCGGGCTCATATCGCAAAGCCCTCCAGCCCTATCTGGACGGCGACACTCCTGTGCTCGAGGATCTGGGTGTCGGGCGCGTCCGCTTCCGCAACCACTACTTGCGCCTCTGGTGTCTTCTGCAGCACTCGCGCGCCATCAACCTGCTGCCGGTGCTGCGGGACCCGGCGTATTACCGAGAGTTGCTGCCATCCGAGGTACGCCTGCTGCTGCCGCCCTGACGGCGGGAAACTACCTGGTCCGGGGCTCGCGGTCCGTTCCCGCGCATGCCTCGCGAGGGCGCCGCTCGAGCCCGCGCCTGGTGTCCCCGTACCCCCGGTAAACCGCAGGCTCCATACGGCCTTTACGCGTCTGCTCGGGAGTCGGTAATGGCACAATTGCGCCATGAAGGACAAGACTCGGGGCTATGCCCACAGGATCGACTTGGCCGCCGACGTGCAGACAGTCTGGCGGGCGCTGACCGATCCGTTGCTGCTCACCGCCTGGTGCTCGCCGAAGGCCGAGATCCGCGCGCGGGCGGGGGGACTCTTTCGCGCATGCGTGGATCGCGTAACGGAACTGGAGGCGCACATCGACATCTTCGACCCGGGGCGGCGGATGCGCCTGATTTATCTCCCGACCGCGGCGCTGCCGCCGGCGGACAGCGCCATCATCGACGACTTCATCCTGGAGCCGGCCAGGTCCGGCGGCACCATTCTGCGGCTGCTCGGATCGGGGGTGCCGGGAGCGCCGGAGTGGGATGCGCAGTACCTGCGGCTGCGGACGGGCTGGCAGGCGGCGATGACCCGGCTGAAGGCGCTCATCGAAGGCGCCGCCCGAAGGGAGGGCACGTGACGGCATTCGTTCTGCGCGCGCTGATCAGCGCGCTCGGCCTGTGGATCGCGACACGCTGGGTGTCCGGGATCCGGATCGACACCCCCGGGACGCTGGTGCTCGCCGGCCTGCTGCTCGGTGTCGTCAATGCCATCGTGCGGCCGATCCTGGTCATCCTGACGCTGCCGATCACCATTCTCAGCCTCGGTTTCTTCCTCCTGATCGTCAACACGGCGATGCTGGCGCTCGTGGCCTGGATGCTGCCGGGCTTCCACATCTACGGCGGGTTCTGGTCCGCGTTCGGGACGGCGCTGATCGTATGGATCACCGGCTGGCTGGGCTCGTGGCTCATCGGGCCGCGAGGCCGGATAGACGTCCGCATGCGCAAGCTTTAAGGTTCGGGGCATGACCACCCCCACGAGCGGCCCGGCGAGCGCCCTGCGCCTGAAATTCTGCGGGCTCGACTTCGCCTCCCCGATCGTGCTGCTCTCGGGATGCGTCGGCTTCGGCGAGGAGTACACCCGGATCGAGGGTTTCTCCAACAGGGACGCGGGCGCGGTGGTGCTGAAGGGAACGACGCTCGCGCCGCGGCTCGGCAATCCGCCCCACCGCGTCTATGAGACGCCCGCCGGGATGCTGAACGCCATCGGCCTGCAGAATCCGGGCGCCGAGCATGTCGTGCGCCGCATCCTGCCGGAGCTGGACTTCAGCGAGACGCGGTTCATCGCCAACGTTTCCGGCTCCACCGTGGAGGAATACGCCGAGGTCACGCGGCTGTTCGATCAATCGCCCATCGACGCCATCGAGATCAACATCTCCTGCCCCAACGTGAAGGAAGGCGGCGTCGCGTTCGGCAACTATCCGGACATGTCGGCGCAGGTGGTGGCGGCGTGCCGCCGGGTCACGAGGAAACCGCTCATCACCAAGCTCTCGCCCAACCAGACCGACATCCGCGAGAACGCGCGGCGTTGCATCGAAGCGGGCACGGATGGGCTGTCGGTCATCAATACGGTGATGGGCATGGCGATCGACGCGCGCACGCGCCGGCCCGTCATCGGCAACATTCAGGGAGGCCTCTCGGGACCGGCGATCAAGCCGATCGCGCTGCTGAAGGTGCATCAGGTGTACGAGGTGGCGAAGCCGCACGGTGTGCCCATCATCGGGCAGGGCGGCATCACGACTGCGACTGACGCATTGGAATTTCTGATTGCCGGCGCCACGGCGGTGGGCATCGGTACGGCACTCTTCTACGACCCTTTCGTCTGCAAAAAAGTGAACGAGGGGATCGCGGAGTACCTGCGCGAGAGCGGCTTCGAGAGCGTCAGCGAGCTCGTCGGCACGCTGCGCACCGGCCGGGAGGTTCAGGACGCGCCGGTCTCGGGCTGAGCGGCGCCGCCGCTGCGTCTCCCCGCCCCGGGCGGTGGAGCTCGGCCAGGATGTCATGGATGGCGGAGGGCCAGATGCGCACCCAGCAGCATACGTGGCCGAACCCCGGGTAGCGCCGGATCCGGGCGGACGGCACGCGCGCGAAGTACCGCTCGACCACTCGGTACGGCACATTGGAGTCGCTGGTGCCGAGGAGGTGCCACTGCGGCAGGCCTGACGGCGGGGGCTCGAGAGCCGGATCCAGGCTTCCGGTGAGCGGCAGATAGCCATGCCACCGCGTCCACGCCCGGGGATCGAGATTGCCCGCGATCGTCACCAGGCCCACTGCATCCGGCAGCCTCCGGGCCATGAGGGCGGCCAGAGTCCCGCCGCCGCTGTATCCGACCAGGAGGACTCCCCTGAAGCGCCGTGCAGCAGCATATCGGCTCACGGCCGCCACCAGGCTCGCCACCACTTCCGGGGAATACCGGCGCGAGGTCCACAGGGCCGGCGAGCAGGCCGGCCGCCGTTGCAGAGCGAAGTAGCAGGGTCGTCCCAGGTACAGTACCGAGCCGGGGGTCTCGAGGGCCAGATCGAGCGCCAGAGGCATCCGGGGCGTTGGATCTGCCGCAATGCGCCGCCCGCCATCGATCCACGGGGAGCCGTCTCCATCGATGAAGACGATGAGCAGGTCCCGCGGGGACCGGCTGGCCGCGAAGGCCCTGAGCTCGAAGGGGCCGCCCTGCAGCACCAGCGGCGTCAAGCCGCCCCGCACCGCGAGAGATTCGGCGTGACGCGCGGGGGTCGCGCACGCCGCCAGAGCCAGCGCCACGAGGCAGTGCACCACTCTCGTGCCGAGCCGGCCCGGGCCGAACCGGCCGGCAGGCGGGCCGGTCTCCCGAGCCCTCCCCGGCGCGCCGCGTCGCAGTTCGGGTGCAGAGTGCGCCACTTCGAAAAGCCTGTTACTCTCGGTCTGGCGAATCGCCGGAAGCGGCGGGTGCTCGGCCCGCTGCGTGTTCCCAGGATTTTTTGAAAAGCATAACGGGAACGAGGTGAGGATCATGTCGGGGAGGTCTTCATTGTCCGCATATCCTGCATCGCCGCCGCGCGGACGTGCACGCGCGCGCGCGCGCGCGCTCGTGATCCTGCCGGGCGCCATGCTCTTCGGGCTCATCGGCCTGCTCGGCCGCAGCGCCCCGTCCGGCGCCCAGAACGCGAGCAGCGGCAGCCTGCTGAGGATGGTGAATACCCTCTCGAGCGAGGGAGTCTATCAATTCGATGCGCTCGGCCGGCAGGCGGCGATCGCCAATGACGCGGCGTTCGCCAGCCTGCAGCCGCTCTGCGGCACGACCAGTCCGGCCGCAGCGGCGCCCTCGCCCTCCTGTTCCGGTGCGACCCTGAAGCTCTATGACCGCCTGCGCGAGCTCGAGGACAACGCCAACGAGCTGCTGCGCAACTCGGGTGAGACGCAATTCAGCCTGCACCTGGATCCGAGCGGAATGGCCAATGCGCTGCAGTGGACCGCACCGGAGGAGTTCGCCGCCCAGGGCTCGATGGCCACCCGATTCGCCAACAGCCAGGCGGCGCTGCTCTCGAACCGCTTCGCGGCGCTGCGCTTCGCGAGCCAGGGGATCCGCATCGCGGACGCGGGGCTGGGACAGCCCTCCGGCTATCCCGATGCGCTCGGCGGTGCGGCCGGGGCGGACTCCGATGCAGCCTCGTTCGGCCGCTGGAGCGCCTACGTGAATGGGGGCTATGGCTCGGGGTCGAAGGACCCGACCGTGTTCGAGGACGCCTTCTACTTCGACGACACGCAGGTCTCGGCCGGCGCCGATGTGCGCCTCTCCAACCATCTGGTGATGGGGCTCATGGCCGGACACGTCGAGAAGCGCGTCGACTTCAATTCAGCCGAAAGCATCGTCGACGGCAGCATCCGCGGCAACGGGCAGAGCGTCCTTCTGTACGCGCAGCTCGAGTGGAGCGCCGCCTACCTCGACCTGGCCGTGGGCGTGCAGCACATGACCCTCGATTCCCGCCGGGACATCACCTACCCCTCCAACAACCCGCTCATCCCGTCGGTCAATGAGACTTCATACAGCAATACCGGCGCGACATCCTGGATCGGCACCCTCGGCACCGGCTACACCTTCCAGTACCGCGGCTTCTCCGCCAACCCGTATCTCAACGTCCAGTCGGTGAGCACGCGCATCAGCAGCTTCACCGAGCACAACGGCAACGGGTTCGACATCGACACTCCCTCCCAGTCCATTCAGTCGCTCGAGGCCGACCCGGGGCTGAAGCTCGAGTACACCCTCCTCGGCGGCTTCGGTGTGCTGATTCCCTACGCCTATGGCGAGTATCGCCGCGAGTTCCGCGACAACTCCCGCGACATCTCCTCGAGCTACTCGGCCGGCACCGGCGGGGTGGACTTCAACCTGCCGACCGATGCGGCGCCGCGCCACTACTTCGTGGCGGGCGGGGGCGCCTCGGCGGTGCTCAAGCATGGAGTGCAGGCTTTCGTGCAGTACCTGCAGATCCTCGATTACCAGAACTACAGCGATCACGTCATCTCCGGCGGCATCCGCCTGGAGTTCTGACGCCCGAATCGCGCGGAGACGATCGTGCGTACGCTCTCAAGATCCGTTGCGGCGGCTGTCGTCCTTGCCGCCCTGACCGCCGGCGGTTGTGGTGGCTCGCACGTCGGCAGCCAGGGCAGCGTCGCCCCGAGTGCCGTGATCACTCTGATCGGCGCGCAGCCGGACTCGGCGGCCGGCTCCGGCCCGGTGACCGTTTCGGTCCGCTCCGGGGCCGACGTCCTCATGTCGGCGAAGGACAGCGACGGGCGCGGTGTCGCGCTCAAGAGCTTTCAGTGGACGCAAACCGGCGGACCGCCGCTGCCGAGCCCGCCGGATCCGGGCGCACTTCTCTACACCACCGCCAACACCGTGGATTTCCGGGCTCCGGACGTGGCCGCGCCCACCACCCTCAGCTTCCGATTGACGGTCACCAACGCCGAGAACACTTCGTCTTCCGCCGACATCAATGTCACGGTCGAGCCGGGGAGCGATTCGGACGAGCTCCTCGCGCCGCCGACGGCGCCCCACCGGCTCACCGTCTCGGTCGTCACCTCCCAGGGATTGAGCGGTCTCTCGGCCGACGTCCCGGTCTGTGTCAGTGTGTCGCGCCAGATTCATTACCTCGACCGCAGTGGTACCGAGCGGACCGTCAGCCTGCCGCAGGCTCCATCCCTGCGAAGCGATGCAACCTGGTCCTCCGCGTTGGGCGGCACCGCCGCCTCCGGCGGCTCGGCGAACGTGCAGAGCGCGGTGGACTCCTACACCAATCCGCGCGTGGTGTTCGAGATCCCTTCGCTGAACGATCAGTACCTCTTCGCCATGTTCAACCAGCCGGCTCCGGGCGACAGCAGCTCGCAGCTCGATGCGCTCATGGCGCAGCAGCTGGTGGCCGCGGACGAGGACTCCGCCAGTCTCCAGCTGACCATCACGGCGACACCCGGATCGTGCGACGGCACGCTCACGGCCCCGGACCTCAGCGGCAGGAATCTCATCGTCGCGGTTCTCGACTCCTCCGGCAAGGTGGCGCTGCAGAGCCCACCGGCCGCGGCTGGTGCGCCGGCGGTGCTGAGCCAGGACGCGAGCGGAGCCACCCTGACGGCGGATGGACTGCTGGGAGCGCTGACGCCCGCGAATTCGGCGGCGCAGATCCAGACCCTCGCTTCCGCGGACGCCTACTACCAGGCGATCGACCCCATGGGGATCAAGACCACGCTGCAGGGCTGGCTGCAGGCGAATTGCTTCGACCCCACCGCGTCCGACTACGGAGTGAGCGCTGCGGGAGCCAACGGCGCGCACGCGATCTACACCAATAATTTCGACCTCGGCTTCGCCCGCGACATGTATGTGATCAAGTGCGCCGCCGATCACACGGACAGCGCCACGGGGACCGTCACCGCGCACCAGGGCGATCTCGCCGCGATCGTGTTCAACTATCCGTCGCTCGAGCTCGGAGTGCTCAGGCAGAACCCGGTCAACGGAGTCGCCATGGAGTGGAGCGCAGCGGAAGACGGCTCGAACCCCGGTCAGCGGTTCACCAAGTTCTTCGTCTTCGGGCCCGACGACCGCACCGGCGGCTTCAAGCGCATCGCCGGCGCCAACTTCGATCACCGCGGCGTGAAGGTCGTTCCCGCAGCCTGCACCGTTTGTCACGGCGGCAACCCGCCGCCGCTGCCGGCCGGCTTCTCGGCCGGCTCGGCCTACCCGGTGATCCAGGACCCGACTTCCTCCACAACGTGCACGGCGGGCAGCTCGACGGGTTGTCTGCCGCCGGGCGATGTGGATGCGGCGTTCCTGCCCTGGGACATGGCCTCGCTCCTCTTCTCCGACACCGACCCGTCGTTCAAGGGCAACCTCGTGAGCGGCGCGAGCGCCACCCAGGCGGCCGAGCAGGCCTCCATCAAGCGGCTCAACACCTTCGTCTACGACACGTACCAGCCGGAGATGGAGAGCGTCGGAGGCACGACCGTCGACCGCTTCGCCGCCGTCCGCAGCCTGATCGAGCAATGGTACGGCGGCCCGGGACTGCCGAGCGCCACGTATTCGGATTCGGGCACTCCGGCCGGATGGCAGACCTCCACGACCGCCGAGGGCGTGTACCACGACGTGTTTGCGCGATACTGCCGCGCCTGCCACACGCAGAATCCCAATCCGAACGTGCAGTTCTCCGGGTTCGGCATCCTCGCGAACGACGGCTACCAGAGCTTCATCAACTCGTTCTCCGGCACCGGCCTCGCCAAGCGGTACGTCTTCCAGGAGACACTCATGCCGGACGCCCGGCTGACCACGGACCGATTCTGGGTGAACGAGCAGGGTGGCACGAGCGCCGCGACGAAGCTGGCAACGGCGGTGCAGCAGGCGACCGGAGAGACGGATCTGCTCGGGACGGATCAGAACGCCGTACCAGCGGGACAGCCCTTCGTCAGTTTCAAGGTCAACGGCACCTCCGCGGACCAGACGACGGGCAAGTTCAGCGCCGCCCGCTTCAGCGGCGCCCGGATCGACTCCAGCGAGAGCTACTTCATCGCCAGCTACGCGTGGTCGCTTTGCCTGATCCAGACGGGCTCGACGTGCGTCAGCCAGCCGCTGAGCGGCAGCACGACCGCCGATCCGGGCTTCGCGACGAGCCAGTACGGCAATTACCAGCTGACGCTCAACGCGACGAACGCGGTCGGCCAGAGCGTCACACAGACATACGAGATCGACGTCGCCAATACCGTCCCGCAGCCGTCGCAGGTCAGCAACTGCCCCGCCGGCCTCAGCGCACCCTACAGCTCCTCGAGTGCCGGCTCGGCGATCACCATCAACGTGTCGAGCTGCTTCACGTCCTTTGGCGACCCGCCTTACACGCTGCAGGTCTCGAGCGACGGTGCCACCTACGGATCGGCGGTGACCGGCTCGTCACTGCCCTGGAATGCGACCGTCGTCCCGGGCACGCCGCAGCTCGATGCGAATGGCCGCAACACCACCGTTCCCACGCTCAGCTTCAATTTCAATCCGAGCGCCACGGGCAGCGCCACCGTGTACTACCGGCTCTGCGACACGGACAACATCTGCGCGACGGGCAATGCGGCAATCACTCCCGCAGGCTCCCTTGGCGTCAACCCGGCATCGTTCGTGGCATATTGGTCGCCGTCCGCGTTCAACCCGTCCAACTCGACATCCGGCACGATCGCGATTCCGCCTTCCGCGCTCGCCATCAATACCGGACCGGTGATGGCACTGGGTGGACTGCAGAGCGACCTGACTCTGAACGTGCCGAGCTCGGCGACCGTCACGCTCGCGTTCGGCGCGCCGGGCTCCGGGTCTTTGTCCGCGAACCCGCTTTCCGGAAGTCCCTCGAGTCTGCTCAGCCAGGTCGGGTCACTGACGTACGCGCCGCCTTCGGGCTTCGTCACCTGCGATGTGAACGGAAACGACCTCGCCACGGGCAGCAGCACGTGCACCAGCGCCGTATCCTTCAGCGACACTTTGAGCTCCAGCGGATACGCGGACTCCAGCTCCACGGTCTCGATCAACGTGCAGGCGCTGACCAGCTTCTCGAGGACGGACAATAACTCTCTATCCCAGCAGAACGTCTACAGCATCCTGAATACGGCGGGAATTGGCGGAAACACCTGCTCGAGCTCGAGCTGTCACGGCAGCGGAGGCGCCGGCACGACCATCTGGACGTACAGCACGGGCTCTGCGACGTATACGAGCATTCAGAACTCCGGAACCATCGTGGCCG
>DASZYK010000039.1:0-1862 GCA_035545455.1 Steroidobacteraceae bacterium | reverse complement strand
TCGCCACGCCGCCATCCGCCGCCGCGATGGGGACCGGCAGGCGGCTCTGGAGCTCGCCGCCTCGGTGCGCGATCGCCCCCCGGCGCTCGCCCGCGATCTGGTGCGTGCCTTCTCCATGTGGTTCCAGGCCGTGAACCTCGCGGAAAAGGTGCATCGCATCCGCCGCCGCCGTGAATATTTCCGCCGTGACAGCGGGCGTCCGCAACCCGCGGGCGTCGAGGACGGCATCGCCAGCCTGAGGGCGCGTGGCCTGGGCTTCGAGCATGTGCTGGCGCTCATCGGAAGTCTGCGCATCGAGCCCGTGTTCGCCGCGCATTCCATGGAGTCGACCCGCCGCACCCTGCTGCGCAAGCAGCAGCGCGTGGCGCAGCATCTTCTCGACCGGCTCGACCCGATGCTGACGCCGCAGGACTCGCGCAACCTCTGGAGCAGCATCCGGATCGAGCTCACGACAGCGTGGCAGACGGAGGAGCTGCCGCGCGAGCGGCTGACGGTGGGCGATGAGCGCGAGCAGGTTCTCTTCTATCTGATCGAGATCCTGTATCGCGTCGTGCCCGCCTTTTACGAGGAGATCGCGCAGGCGCTGGAGAAGCACTACGGCGTGCCGGCCGATTCCATCGAGCTGCCCGCGATCCTGCGCTTCGGCTCATGGGTCGGTGGCGACATGGACGGCAACCCGGACGTGCATGCGAAAACCATCCGCGAGACGCTCGCCCGGCAGCAGCAGGTGATCCTCAACAGCTATTTCGAGGACTGCCGCAAGCTTTCCCAGCGCCTCTCGCAGAGCGCCGGACGCATCGCGGTCTCCGCGGAGCTGACCCAGCGGACGGAGGATTACATGACGCTGGCGCCGAGCGCGCGCAGCATGACTCCCGCCCGCCACGACCGCATGCCGTACCGTGTGTTTCTCGCGCAGATCGGCGAGCGGCTGCGCCTGGCCTACGAGGGGCGGGCCAACGGTTACGAGAGCGCGCGCCAGTTCCGCGACGACGTGCAGCTCATCGCTGCGAGTCTCGCCGCCAACAAAGGGGCCAACGCCGGCCTCTTCTACATTCGCAGGCTCCTGCGCCGCATCGATACCTTCGGCTTTCACCTGGCGAGCCTCGATGTGCGCCAGCACGCGAGCGTGCTGCACGAGATCATCGCGCGCGGCAATGACGATCCCGCGTGGCTCGGCCGGCCGCGATCCGAGCGCGGACGGCTCCTCACGGAGATGCTCCAGAAGGATGCGGGTCCGCGCGTCGAGCTCGACGCCTTGGGAAAGCGCAACCTCGCGGTGTTCGAGGCGTTCGCCCAGGCCCGCCATCGCTATGGAGAGGATGCCGTCGGCTATTTCATCGTAAGCGGAGCCCGCGGCGCGGACGACATGCTCGCTGCGCTGACTCTCGCCCGCTGGGCATCCGTCTACGACAAGCGCACCGGCGAGGTGGCGCTCGACATCGCACCGCAATTCGAGTCTCTGGAGGCGCTGGAGCGCTGCGGTGAGACGCTGCGGGAGCTGCTCGCCGAGCCGGTCTATCGCCGCCATCTCGAGGCGCATGGCCGCCGTCAGTGCGTGCTGCTCGGCTACTCCGACAGCAACAAGGAGGGAGGGCTGTGCGCGTCGCGCTATGCCGTTCATCTGGCGCAGCGCGGGCTCGCTCAGGCGCACGGAGCGGGCGGAGAGAAGTACGTTGTATTCCATGCGCGCGGCGGCAGCATCGCGCGCGGAGGCGGCAGGATCGATGCGCTGGTGCGGTCGGCGCCCCCGGGTGCCCTCGAAGGAACGCTGCGTCTGCGCGAGCAGGGCGAGACCGTCAAGCAGGGCTACGGCCTGCGTCCGATCGCCATGCGCACCCTGGAGCGCGCCTTCAACGCGCTGA
>DASZYK010000038.1:0-3943 GCA_035545455.1 Steroidobacteraceae bacterium | reverse complement strand
TCGCCGCCCGGAGAGAACATGCCGGGAAACACCGAGGCGAGATAGGCGAGCGATCGGCGGCGCGCGGCTTGCCGGTCGATCTGGCTCTCGCTCTGAAAGGCAATGCCCTGCCACAGGATCTCGAGCACGCCGATGAGTCCGAGCGACACCGCATCGGCGTCGAGGTGCCGCGCGCCCGTGCGGGCGATGAGGGCCTCGATGAGCTCCCGCACCAGAGCCGCGAAGTCCTCGTCCTTCCGGCCGCAGATGTCCTGGTATTCCTGCCGGGAGCTCGCCTCCCCCCAGAACGAATACCAGACCGAGACCTTGCGCGGGCTCGCGATCTCGGAGTCGAAATAGAGGTCGACCAGCCGCTCGAGCGCCTGCACCGGGGAGTCCTTGAGCCGCGCGACCGGTCCGAGCACACGCTGCTCGAACTCCGCCGCGAGATGCGCCAGGGAGGCGACCAGCATCGCGTCCTTGGAATCGAAGTAGAACCGCACGATCCCCGGGGACAGATCGGCGATCGCCACCACCTTCTCCACCGTCGTCCGCGAGGGTCCGTAAAGATGCAATGCGGAGATGCACGCATCGATCAGCCGCTGGCGCTGGCGCTGGCGCAGGGCGCGGCCCCCTCCGGGCGGAGCGGGGGCCGGTTCGGCGGATTGGCGCTCGCTTGACACGGCCGCGAGTTTATCCTGCACAATGGCTCCGGGGGATGCGATCCGCACACCTGCAATGAAAAGGTCGGGCAATCCTTGGCGCTGGCTCATCATCCTGCCGCCGCTCCTCTTCCTGCTGATCTTCTTTCTGGTGCCGTTCTTCTACACCCTGAAGATCAGCTTCGCGGACTCGGTGATCCGCATCCCGCCGTTCACCGACGTGCTCACCCGCACGGCGACCCACCACCTGCATCTCTCGCTGAGCCTGGCGAGCTACCGGCGCCTCTTCACCGACCACCTGTACGGCCTGGCCTATCTCTTCTCCCTGCGCCTGGCGCTCTGCTCGACGCTCATCTGCCTGCTGCTCGGCTATCCGATCGCCTACGCGATCGCGCGCTCCAGGCGCTCGACGCAGAACATCCTGCTCCTCGTCATCATCCTGCCCTTCTGGACCTCGTTCCTGCTGCGCGTCTACGCGCTCGAGGCCATCATCGCCAACGGCGGCCTGCTCAACACCGTGCTGCTGCGGCTGGGGGTGATCTCCCATCCGCTCGTCATCATGTACACCAATCTCGCGATGTACATCGGCATCGTCTACTCCTACCTGCCCTTCATGGTGCTGCCGCTCTTCGCCACCCTCGAGAAGCTCGATCCGTCGCTCCTCGAGGCGGCCGCCGATCTCGGCAGTCCTCCCTGGCGCGTCTTTCTCGACGTCACGCTGCCGCTGTCTGTGCCGGGGATCGTGGCCGGCTCGATGCTGGTGTTCATTCCGGCGGTCGGTGAATTCGTCATTCCCTCGCTCCTCGGCGCCCCCGGCAATCTCATGATCGGCCGGGTGCTGTGGGATGAGTTCTTCAGCAATCACGACTGGCCGACCGCCTCCGTCGTCGCCATCGCCTTCCTGGTGCTGCTGGTCGGCCCGATCGCGATCTACCAGCACATCAGCGGCCGCCAGCTGGAGAGCTGAGCATGTCCGGGGGCAACAGCGCCTTTCGCATCACCGCGCTCTGCATCGGCATCGCGGTGCTCTACCTGCCGATCCTGGTGCTCATCGGCTACTCGTTCAACGCCTCGCCGCTCGTCAGCGTGTGGGGCGGCTTCTCCACGGTGTGGTACGCGGAGCTCGTGCGGCAGAAGAGCCTGCTCGATGCGGCGCTGCTGTCGCTCGAAGTGGCCTTTGCCGCCTCTTCCGCCGCGGTCGTTCTCGGCACGCTCGCGGCCATCTCGCTCGTGCGCTTCGCGCGCTTTCCCGGGCGCTTCCTGCTCACCGGCATGGTGACCGCGCCCCTCGTGATGCCCGAGGTCATCACCGGCATCACGCAGCTGCTCCTCTTCGTGTCCCTGCTGCAGACGTTCTCCTGGCCTCACCGGGGTTTCCTCACGATCGTTCTATCGCACGTGACCTTCTGCATCGCTTACGTGACCGTGACGGTCCGCTCCCGCCTGCAAGGCGCGGACCGCTCGCTCGAGGAGGCCGCCCAGGACCTCGGCGCCGGCCCGACCCGGGCGTTCATCGAGATCACCCTGCCGCTCATCGCCCCGGCGATTCTCGCGAGCTGGCTGCTGAGCTTCACGCTGTCGCTCGATGACCTGGTGATCTCGAGCTTCGTCGCGGGGCCTGCGACCAACACCCTGCCGATGCTCATCTACTCGAAGGTCAGGCTCGGGATCAGCCCGGTGATCAATGCGCTCGCCAGCCTCATCATCGCCATCATCGGCACCTGCGTGATCGCCGCCGGCTGGCTGATGCGCCGCGCCGAGCAGCGCCGCGAGCTCGAGATGCGCGAGGCGGAGCGCGCGAACGCCGCGACGGCCCTGTCCGGGGCCCGCGATCGCCCACCGCTCGCGTTCAGATCCCCGTCTTGATGCGCATCCAGATGCGGGTCCGCAGCCGCTCGAGCCTGGTCGACACTTCCTTCGACGGATACAGTCTCGCCTCGATCTGCGGTGTCGGATAGACGATCGGATCGTGCAGGATCGAAGGGTCCACGTAGGCATCGGCCGCGAGATTGTCGTTGCCGTAGTGGATCTCGTTGGTGATCGCGGCGATGACGCGCGGCTCCAGCAGGAAGTTCAGCCACTCGTGCGCGGCCCGCGGGTGCGGCGCGCCGGCGGGGATCAGCCAGGCGTCGTATGTCAGATTGGCGCCCTCGCGGGGCACGGTGAAGGCGAGGTGCAGGCGCAGGCCCGCCGCGTGCGCGCGCGCTTGCGCCACCGAGTAATCTGCCGACCAGGACATGGCGATGCAGAAATTGCCGTCGATCAGGCCGTTCATGTACTCGGCGGAATCGAACGCCCGGATGTAGGGGCGCACCGACAGCAGCAGCTTCTGCGCGCGCAGGTAGTCGCTTTCGCGCGTGGTGTTCGGATCGATGTGCAGGTAGTTGAGCGCGAGCTGCAGCACATCCTCGGGCGAATCGAGAAACGACACGCCGCAGCCGGCGAAGCGCTTGACCACCTCCGGCTTGAAGAGCATGTCGAGGCTATCGACCGGAGCGTCCGGCATGCGCGCGCGGATCGCCGCGACGTCGTACGCGAATCCGTTGATGCTGTGCATGTACGGCACCGCATAGCGGTTGCCGGGATCGGCCTGCGCCTCGATCGCGAGCGCGTGCGGGTCGAGGTTCTTCCAGTTGGGCAGCAGGGCGCGATCGAGCGGCTCGTACACCCCGGCCTTGATCTGGCGGGCGAAGTAATCGGTCGAGGCGGTGACCACGTCGTAGCCCGAATCCCCCGCGAGCAGCTTTCCCTCCGCCGCCTCGTCGGAATCGTACGTGTCGTAGATGACGCGGATCCCGGTCTTCTTCTCGAAATCGCGCACCGTGTCCCTGCCGATGTAGTCCGCCCAGTTGTAGACGTAGAGGACCCGCTGCCGGTGTGGTGGCGCGCCCGTGCGGCCGCACCCCGCCAGCGCCGCCGCCGCGGCGAGCGCCAGGGAGGCGCGGACGCAGCTGGCGAGCATCGCGTTCGGCCTCAGGCGCATGGCCGCCATTCTCGCCTGGACGGCCTACAACTTCACCATGACGTGCCGGGCGACGGTGTAATCCTCGAGCGCGAGCACGGAGAGGTCCTTGCCGTAGCCGGAGCGCTTGAAGCCGCCGTGAGGCATTTCGCTCACGGTGCAGAAGTGCGTATTGATCCAGGTGACACCGTACTGCAGGCGGGACGCCACCCGCATGGCCTGAGTGACATCGCGCGTCCAGATGGAGGACGCGAGCCCGTACTCCGAGTCGTTGGCCATCGCAATCGCCTGCTCGAGGTCGGTGAAGCGGGTGACCGAGACCACCGGGCCGAACACCTCC
>DASZYK010000037.1:0-3112 GCA_035545455.1 Steroidobacteraceae bacterium | reverse complement strand
TGGCGAAGGGCGCCCAGACGGCTCCGGTCGTCGAGAGCTCCGCGGGCACGGCGGCGTGCAGCGCCGCGCCCGTCGCCGGCGATCCCACGTTGGAGCGCGTGAGCGCCGCCGCTCCCTGCAGGGGCCGCCCCGCGAGCGGCGCGCTGACACGCTCCAGCATTGCATCGGGCTGGGTCACGGCCGAGAGCTCCGGCTCGGCGGTCGGCAGCGGCGCCACCGCCAGGAATTCGCAGCGGCCGTCATCGAGCCGCACCGCCTCCACCACCTTGAACGCCCGGCCGTCGGGGAGCTCGCCGCCGTCGCCCGGCCTGAGATCGAGGGGCCGGCGCGAGCGGAATCGCTGCAGACGGCGCTTCACCCGGCCACGGTAGTGGGCGCGCGCGATGACTTCCTGACCGGTGTAGCAGCCCTTGTCGAAGGCGATCGCGCCCACGACATCGAGATTCAACATCTGCGCGACGAACTCCTCGGAAGTCGCGCCGTAGACCTGTGGCAGGCCCGCGATGATATCGAGCTGGCGCCAGATCTCGCGTTGCGCCGGAACGGTTTGCGGCAAGCCGTCATCGCGAGGCGACGCGGAGCGGCCGCTCGCCGCGGCGCCCGTCGCCGGCGCGACCAGCAGCCATCGGGCCGGTTGCTCGCCCACGCAGAGAACCAGGGCGTCGCCCAGGCGGCGCTGCTCGCCTGCAATGGCCGGGTAGCCGGCGATGGGCGCGATCGCCGCCTGCGGGTGAATGTCGGCCACCGCACCGAGCCCCGATGCGATCAGCCCCGTGATGCGCCAGCCGTGCGACTCGTCCGTCACTTTGACCTTGGCGCGCAGCACGTACTTCGACAGGCGGCTCGCGACGGCAGCGGCCAACTCGCGCGGCAGCAGCGCGAGCAGATCGTCGGGAGCCAGCTGCACGATGCGCAGCAGCGCGATCGTGCGGCCCTGCGGGTTGTGCAGGCCGGCGAGGACCGAGCGCTCCGGGCTCACACGTCCGAGGTCGTTCGAGAGTTGCCCCTGCAGAAAGCGCACCGCATCGGCGCCCGCGATGCGCACCGCACCGAGGTCGTCGAGCTCGACGCTCTGGAGAACACCTCCATTCATAAGACTAATTATGGCTGTTTACCTCGGTGGTGCGCATCGACTTCGTGGCCGCGGGAGCCGATTTCTGGCACACTGTAAAATATGCAGATGAGCCCAGAGAAGAACTCTTCGCTGCCGCCTTCCGTTCCGTCCAGCCCTCCGAGGCCCGCAACCGCCGGGCCCGATACGCTCCAGGAAACGCGCGAGATCGGCGGCCCCCCGGGCCCCGAGCCGACGCGCTTCGGCGATTGGGAGCGCAAAGGACGCTGCATCGACTTCTAGCCCCCTCAAGCCGCCTATGACCGAACGACCGCTCTCGCCGCACCTGTCCGTGTACAGGATGCACCGCTATACCCTGCTGACATCGATCACGAACCGTGCCACCGGGCTCGTGCTCTCCGCCGGGCTCATCCTGCTCACCTACTGGCTGGTCGCGATCGCGAGCGGCCCCGGCGCCTACCGGAGCGCGCGCCGGGTGCTCTCGCTGGAGGTGCTCCAGGCCGTCTACCTCGTTCTGCTCGCGGCCTTCTCCTATCATCTCTTTGCCGGCATCCGCCATCTCATCTGGGACACCGGCCACGGCCTGGAGCGCGCACAGTCGAAGCGCAGCGCCGCGCTGGTGACGATCGCCAGCATCCTGCTCTTCGCGGGCCTGGCGTGGTGGGCGCTGCACGCGGGAGGGGGCGCACGATGAGCCTGCGCAGTCCGCTCGCCAGAGCTCTCGGCTACGGGTCCGCCAAGGAGGGAGTGCATCACTGGTGGGTGCAACGCCTGACTTCCGTGGCGCTGGTGCCGCTCACCATCTGGTTCGTCGTATCCGTGCTCTCTCTGCCGTCGCTCGACTACGCGACGGTCACGGCATGGGTGCGAGAGCTCTGGACCGCGGTTTTCCTCATCCTGCTGGTGCTCACCGCCGCCTGGCATTCCCAGCTCGGCGTGCGCGTGGTGGTGGAGGACTACGTCCACGGCAGCGGCATGAGGACGCTGACGCTCGTCGTGGCGACCTTCCTCCACGCGGTGATCGCGGTGGCCGGGGTGCTCGCCGTCCTCAAGGTGGCGTTGGGAGGCACCGCATGAAGCCCGGCAACGGATACGAGTTCATCGATCATACTTACGACGTCATCGTGATCGGGGCGGGCGGCTCCGGCCTGCGGGCCACGCTCGGTCTCGCCGAGGCCGGGCTCTCCACCGCCTGCATCACCAAGCTCTTTCCGACACGCAGCCACACCGTGGCCGCCCAGGGGGGCATCAGCGCCGCGCTCGGCAACATGGGCGAGGACGACTGGCGCTGGCACATGTACGACACGGTCAAGGGCTCCGACTGGCTGGGTGACCAGGATGCGATCGAGCTCATGTGCAAGGAGGCCCCCGCGGCGGTGATCGAGCTCGAGCACTACGGTGTGCCCTTTTCCCGCACGGAGGAAGGACGCATCTACCAGCGTCCCTTCGGCGGCATGACCACGCATTTCGGCAAGGGCACCGCGCAGCGCACCTGCGCCGCCGCGGACCGCACCGGCCACGCCATGCTGCACACCCTCTACGGCCAGTCGCTGCGCCACGACGTCGAGTTTTTCATCGAGTACATCGCACTCGATCTGCTGATGGAGAATGGCGAGTGCCGGGGCGTCACCGCATGGTGCCTCGATGACGGCAAGATGCACCGCTTCCGCGCCCAGCGCGTGATCCTCGCCACCGGCGGCTATGGCCGCGCCTATTTCTCCTGCACCAGCGCTCACACCTGCACCGGCGACGGCAACGCCATGGTGCTGCGCGCCGGCCTGCCGCTGCAGGACATGGAATTCGTGCAATTCCATCCCACCGGCATCTTTGGCGCGGGTGTTTTGATTACGGAGGGGGTACGCGGCGAAGGCGGCTACCTCACCAATTCGGAAGGCGAGCGCTTCATGGAGCGTTATGCGCCCAATGCGAAAGACCTGGCGTCGCGCGACGTGGTTTCGCGCGCCATGACCATCGAGATCCGGGAAGGCCGTGGCGTGGGTCCCAACAAGGACCATATCCACCTGCATCTGTCGCACCTGG
>DASZYK010000036.1:0-4384 GCA_035545455.1 Steroidobacteraceae bacterium | reverse complement strand
AGGCGGTCTCCTCGGCCCGGCTTTCCGCGGAAAAGAAGTGCCGCACGGCACCCCAGACGTCGTCGAAGTCGTTGAGCGCGTAACTGCCGGCGGCACAGCCCGCTCCCGCGAGCTCCGCGAACAGACGCCCGGTCTCGGTGGCGAGCTGCCGCGAAAGGCCGGACGAGACCTCCACGTAACCGGTGAAGCACGCGTCCTCGGCGATGGCGGAAAGGCCTTCGCGCGCATCCGCTGAATCGCTCACGGAGTTGTCGCCGTCGGAGGCATAGAAGAGATAAATGTTGCAGCGGCCCGGGTTGTAGCGGTCCTCGATGATCTCGCGCACCTTGGCGAAGCCGGTCGAGGCGACCGTGCCGCCGGTGCCGCTCACCTGGAAGAACTCCGCCTCGGTGAATTCCCAGGCTTCGGTGGTATGCGCGACGAACACCGTCTCGAGGGAGCGGTACTCGCGCCGCAGCCCCTGCACCACCCAGAAGAAAAACGTCTTGGCGAGCTTGCGGTCGCGGTCCGACATGCTGCCGGAGACATCGAGGAGGAAGAAGACCACGGCGTGGATGGCGGGCTGGCGCCGGCGCGCGAGCTGCCGATACCGCAGATCCTCGTCCGTGAAAGTGGGTGTCGCGCCCGCCGCGCCCCGGCGCTTCACCAGCTCCTTGAAGGAGCGGCGCCGATCGAGCCTGGAGCGGGCGCCGCGTCGATCCCAGCCCTCGCGCACCCAGTCCGATTCCTCCGAGGGACCGACCCGCGCCTTGAGGTTGGGAAGCTGCATCTCCTCCCACAGCCAGTCGACGATGTCGTCCACCTTGAATTCCAGCAGGAGCTGGACCTCGCCCTCGTCCTGGCCGCCGGGACCTTTCTCGCCGGGGCCGCGCTGGCGGGACGGATCCGCGAAGACGTCCCCGGGCTTCGCCTTGCCCTGGCCCGCGCCCTGCTGCTCCTCCGGCCGGCGGAGCCGAAAGTGGTAGTGCTCGAGCATGCGCACCGGCACCCGCACGGTGCGCGAGCCGCCGTTGATCAGCTCCCCGCCCGCCACGATCTGCGGCAGGTGCTGCCGCACGGACTCGCGCACCTTCTCATCGTGACGCAGCCAGTCGCGCGCGCCACGGGAGAAGAGCTCGTACCACTTGGCGGCATCGCCGCCGGGCTGTCCGCCGTCGCTCTCGGTGCTCGGAGCCATGGTGCTACTGGTACTCCTTTTTCAGGTCGCGCGCTACTCCTGTGCGAGCAATGTGGTGACGTAGCTCAAGGCTTCCTTCGCGCTGTGCTCGTCGTAGCCGTATTCGGTGATCAGCCGCTGCTGCACGGCCGAGATCTTCTGCCGCGCGTCCTCGTCCGGACGGGCCGTCGAAGTGACGAGCCGCAGCACGTCGCGCCGCTCCTCGAAGAGATACTGCTCGATGGCCTCGCGCATGCGCGCGTGGCTCGCGAGCTTGAACTTCTCGCCGGCCTTGAAGGCGACCATCGCCTTGCGCACCACCTCCTGGCGGAAGGAGAGCTTGCCGGAGTCGGAGACTTTGATCTTCTCCTCCACCGAGCGCAGGAACCGCTCGTCGGCCGGCCGCGTCTCCCCGGTGATCGGGTCGGTGACCTGGCGGTGATCGAGCGAGGCTTCCACCTCGTCGAGGTACTTCTCCAGAAGCTGCTGCGCTTCCTCCTCGAAGGACGCGAACATCGCGCGGTGCACGTCCTCCTTGACCCAGCGGTTGTAGAACTCCTTGCGCGCGGTCACCAGGTGATCGATCCACGCCTTCTTGTGCTTCGCCTCCATGCGGGCATCGCTCTCGATGCCATCCTTGAGCGCGAGCAGCAGCTCCATGCTGGTCAGGCTGTGCGTGGTCCCACGGGTGATGGCGTTGGAGATGGCGTTGATGATGAAACGCGGACTGACGCCGGTCATGCCCTCGTCGGGTGACTCCGCGTGCAGGCGCGAGCCTTCGGTTTCCGGCACGCCCTCGACGGCCTCGCCGGCGTAGAGACGCAGCTTCTTGGCGAGGTCGAGGCCCTCGCGCTCCGGCTTGGTCAGCCGCGTCAGGATGGCGAACACCGCGGCCAGATTCAGCACGTGGGGATCGAGGTGCACGTTGCGGAAGGCGGGCGCGCCGGAGACGAGCTTCTGATAGATGCGGGACTCGTCGCGGTACGAGAGCGCGTAGGGGACCTTGATGATCACCATGCGATCGAGCAGCGCCTCGTTCTCCTTCTCCTGGAGGAACTTGTGAAACTCCGCCAGGTTGGTGTGCGCGAGGATGGTCTCGTCGACGTGAATCAGCGGGAAGCGGGAGACCTTGACGTTCTTTTCCTGGGTGAGGGTGAGCAGGAGATACAGGAACTCCCGCTTCACCTTCAGGATCTCGATCATCTCGAGGACACCGCGGCTCGCGGCGTATACCGCTCCGGACCATGACCAGGCGCGCGGATCGCCTTCGTCACCGATCTGCGCCACCTTGGCGAGATCGACCGAGCCCACGAGGTCCGCGATGTCGGCGGTCGTGGGGTCGTGCGGCGCATAGGTGCCGATGCCGGAGCGCGAAGCCTCGGACAGGAAGATCCGCTCCACCGGCACGCGCACGAAGTCGCCCTCGAACGCCCGCTCCACGTAGTCGCGCGCCCAGGGTGAGAGCTCTCCCTGGATGGTGACGCCGTAGCGGTCGCGAAACTCGGCGCGCAGACTCGTGGGGATGAGGTTCAACGGGCTTTCACGCAGCGGTGAGCCCTTGATGGCGTACATCGCCCCCTCGTCGGTGCGGCTGTATTCCTCCAGCCCGCGCTTGAGGAGGATGGCCATGGTCGACTTGCCGCCGGACGGGGGACCCAGCAGCAGCAGCAGACGGCGGCCAACATCGGAGCCGGCGGCGGCGGCCTTGAAGTAATCGACCACTCGCGACAGCGGCTCGTCGATGCCGAACAGCTCGCGCTTGAAAAGCTCCCGTGCGCGGACGCCCTCCGCGGCGTCGGGCTGCGCCGTGCGTCCGTGCCAGCGAAGCATATCCCAGATGTACTCGTGGCTCGTGCGTGCCAGCGCCGCGGGATTCGCCGGCAGGATGTCGGCGAGAAACTCCCCGAACGTGCCTTCCCAGCGCTGCGCCCGATGCAGTCGGCTGAAGGAGCTCAGCGACTCGATGAAGGCGGCGTGGCTCGAAGCTTCCGAATCAGTAGAGAGCGATTGCATCGTCCTGCCCTCCCGTTTCATTTGATGGCCCTGCCAAGGATGGTCCGGGAGGCCAACGATGCCAGCGCGTTGCTTCGCGATTCGGATTCAACGCTGTGCACGGTGCGTGATGGCGCTCCAATTCCCGGTCCCGCTACATATAAGACGCTCATGACAGCGGATCGTTCACCGCATCCGTCTCCGTTTCCAGGCACGCCGTGCGTCAGCGCGCGTGCGGCTCTCGGAGAAGTTCCTTCTGTCCGCGCGCATGTGGCTCTCGGAGGTGCCCGGTGCGTCTCGGTGGACACGGCGCGCCAATGCGGTACTGAGGGGATCACAGCAAAATGCATGCCCACTCGTGCCGGCATGCCGCGAAAGGATGCGAACGGGTCCGCGCGCATGGGGACATCTTATGTTCTGTCCACGGTCCGCGCTACTGCATGCGAGGCCGGAAAGCGAGTACTGCTTCAGAGTTTCCGCGACGCGTTGTCGCGTACACCACACAGGCCTGTCGTTACTGTGAACTGCGGCACTGCGGTACGTCAGCCGCGCAATATGCTCCATGAGACCGCGTTTTGCGTGCGTTATCAAGCGGGTGGAGGCTCGACGGCCTGTCGCCGGCGGCCGCTCGCGCGCGAGAGAGCTCTTTTTCGAGGGTGGGAGACACGACCAGTGGCCAATCCAGCATCGAGTGCGCCTCGGAATCTCGAGTCCGCCGGCTCCGCAAGTTCAGCGGGCACGCCATCCCCCACGCAGCGTCCGACAGTCGATCTGACGGTACTCACCAGTCGCGATGACTTCCTGCTCGAGCTCGGAGAGGCGCTCGGCGGGCAGGCCTCGGTGAATCCCGTGGATTCGAGCGCTGCCGCCATCGAGCAACTCGCGAGCTCCAAGCGCGGGCAGATGCTGGTGATCGATGCACGCGCAACCGGCGACCTCCGCAGTGACGTACAGCGTGCCACGCAGCAGGCGCCGAACGCCGTGGTCGTGGTGTTTGCGGAAGCGGATGCCGAGAGGCAGATCGCCGCCGCCGTCAAGGGCACGAGCGTCTTTGCGGTGCTGACGATCCCGATCGAGGGGGCGAAGACGACCGCCGTGCTGGACGCCGCCATCGCCGACGCCGTGAGCCGCAATGCCGCCGCTCGCGGCACCGGGACGGAGAGGTCAAGCGCAGGCGGGACCCTGACGCTCGATTCGTTCCGCCCGACCATGTCGTATTCCGCGCCGCAGGAAGGA
>DASZYK010000035.1:0-7152 GCA_035545455.1 Steroidobacteraceae bacterium | reverse complement strand
ACCCGCCGCGGGTTTGACGGCACCAGGATGCCTCGCTACCCTCGTGGCGTAAAAGACTTTTTTCCCATCTTTCGTGCCATGCCCCGCCGCATCACCTTCCTCGTGTTCCCGCAATTCCAGATCCTCGATGCGACCGGACCGATCGCGGCCTTCGAGATCGCGGAGCGCTACCGGCCGGGTACGTACGCATTGCGCATGGTCGCAATGACGTCGGGGCTGGTGGCCAGCTCTTCCGGGGCCTGCCTGCAGGCATCGCCTTTCGGCCGCGCGGATGCCGTAGACACGCTGATCGTCGCTGGCGGCGCAGGCTCGGGCGCGGCAGCGGTCTGTGAGAAGACCCGTAGGTTCCTGCTGGCCTGCGCGCAGCGGTCGCGCCGGGTTGCGAGCGTCTGCTCCGGCACGTACGTGCTCGCTGCCGCCGGATTGCTCGAGGGCCGGCGCGCGACGACGCACTGGAGCGTGACCGCGGATTTCAGCCGGCGCTTTGCCAACGTGCGCCTGGATGCGGGCCGGATCTATGTCAGGGATGGAAAATTCTGGAGCTCGGGCGGCATCACGGCCGGGATCGATCTCGCGCTGGCATTGATCGGCGAGGACCTGGGAGAGGACATCGCCCGTCGCACGGCGCAGCAGCTCGTGGTGTATCGCCGCCGGCCGGGCGGTCAGTCGCAGTTCTCACCACTTCTGCAGATGGAGCGCGCCGGCGGCCGCTTCGGCGAGCTCTGGGATCACGTCAGGGCTCACCTTCGTGACCGGCTCGGCGTCGCCGAGCTCGCCCGCGTGAGCTGCATGAGCCCGCGGAATTTCTCGCGGGTGTTCAAGGAGGAAGTCGGCATCGCGCCGGCCAAGGCGATCGAGCGGCTGCGCGTGGACACCGCCCGCGCGGACCTGGAGAGCGGCAACGTCTCGATCCAACAGGTGGCGGCCGCATGCGGCTTCGGCAGCCCGGAGCGGATGCGGCGCAGCTTCCTGCGCGTTTTGGGCGCGCCGCCCTCCGCTCTCAAGCGGCGCGGACGGCGGGCGTGAGCGGCGCATCGCCGTCCGTGGCCAGGCGAGTCCAGGTCAGCGACGCTCCCAGCGGCCGCCCTCCAGGTGCCAACCTCGAGGGCCGCGCTCCCAGTGCCGGGGCACCCAGCGATAGCCGCGGCGCGGAGCGGCCCAGCGACCCGGAGCCCACACGTATCCGCCCGGCCCCCAGCGCCAGTAGCCACCGATCCAGATATAGCCGGGATACGGCGGCGTTCCGTAATACTCCACACGCGGCGGCGGCGGCGCGGTGGCGACCCAGCCGCCCGCGTAGTAGCCACCGGGGCGCGCCGGGGCGACGACACAGCCCCCGGCTGCGAGCGCCAGTCCGAGAATCACGGCCAGGTGACGGATGCGGGGAGCGTATCTGGGCATGCGAACCTCTTCATCGGTACGGCCGCGGTCGCGCAGACCGCGTCTGTCTGCTTGAACGCGGCATGCCCTCCGCGGTGCACAGGCGGCCCACGGCCCGGAAACGGCAAGGCCCCGGCGGATGGCTCAGCCGGGGCCCGGTAGCCGAACCGAAAGGAAACTCAGGCTCTGCGGCGCCGCCCGCGCAGAATCGCCAGGCCGCCGGCCAGGAAAGTGAGCGCGGCCGTCGCGCTGGCCGGATCGATTTCCGGCGCTGCGGCGGGCCCCGGCGACAGGTTCTCGGAGACGTGGTCGTATCCGCTCTTGAAGTCGGCCGTGCCGTAACCTTTGCTCTTGCTGCCGTCCCAGCTGATCTTGAAATCGTCCGGATTGTTGACCGTATCGGTTCCCCACGTGGAGATTCCAGTGGCGCTCACTGAGAAGCCGAAGCTCCAAGTCGAGTTCGTGGCGAGACTCGATTGCGCGATCGGCTGCGTGTTCTGGAAGCAGAAGAAATTTCCGGTTCCATCACAGCCGCCGCCGCCGCCCGAGCTGAGTCCGCCTGAATGAAAGGCGAAACCGGCGGTCGAGGCGGTGGCGCCCGTGAAGCCCGCAGGCTGGTTGAAGGCGAGCGCGAATACTCCATAGCGGCCGCCCTCGGTATCCGAAGGGCCATTGATGCCGGAGATGGTGAGAGTGAAATTGTCGACGTCCGGGTCAGCCGTCTTGAACGCGGTGAGGGTATATGTGAGCCCATCCGCCGTCAGGGCATGGGCAGGCAGTACGGCCGCGCATCCAGCCAGTGCGACTGCGAGGGCGAGGAACTTGGATCTCATGATTGGGCTCTCTTCAGCGCCGCACCGCGTCACAGCACAGGGGCGTGCACAGGCTTTGCAATACCTATGCCTACGCTTGGATGCTCCCCTGAAATCAAGAAGTTGAGTGTCCGCGCCGGTTGGCGTCACCGGCCGTGCCCCGGTCGCTGTAAGGCGCTCCGACATGAGGTCCATCACATATTGTGAGACAGCCCCGTGTACGGCGCGTTTGCGCGCGGAAGGGCATCCGGCCATCGCTGAGGCGCTGTAAGCTTTCCCGACATCTCGGCTGCAGCTCGTTTCCGCCACGGCGTGACCCGTGCTCACCCGAGATACAGAAGGGCCACGATCACGCCGGCGGCGGCTAATGTCAGCAGCGTCACCGCCGGACGCAAACAGGCGCGCAGTCCGCCGAATGCGATCGCATAGAGTGCCTTGAGCACGTTGTTCGATGAAGCGGCGATCAGTATGGCAGAGCCGATGCTCTGCGCGGACATGCCCGTGACGCTTCCCTGGGCGAGATTGAGGACGAAGGGATCGATGTCGGTGACGCCCGCCACCGCGCCAAGAAGATAGACACCGGGCCGCCCGAAGCTGCCGCGCACCCAGCTCGAGGCGAGGGCCACCAGGACGAACAGCGCCGCAAAAGTCACTGCGGCGGGCAACTGCAGAGGGTTCGTCACCGGAAGCTTTCCCGGCGCGGGCCCACGCGGCCGGCGGCGACGCCATTGCCATGCGGCCGTCGCGGCGGCAAGCACGAAAAGACCCGCGAGAGGAGGCAGGAGCACCCAGGCGAGCCTCCAGTTGAACAATGCCACGACGACGTCGATCCGCACGTACATGATCGCGGTCGCGATCACGATGCCGACGGTGAGCTCGGGGCGCTCTTCGCCGCAAGTCTTCTGCTCGCGCGCCAACGCCACCGTCGTGGCCGTGGACGAATACGCTCCGCCCAGCATGGAGGGCACCAGAGGACCGGATTTCGGGAGATAGCGCTGCAGCAGATAACTGAGATAGGAGAGCGTGGAGACGGCCACCAGTGCCAACCACACCTGGAGCGGGGTGATCGGCGTCCAGGACACGATCGGGCCGTTGGGCATCAGCGGCAGGATGATGCCGACGAGGATCAGGAACTTGCCGAGCGTGAAGACCTCATCCGGCGCCACCTGCAGCACGACCCGATGGAGGGTGTCGCGGCTCTCGAGGAGAATCACGGCGGCCACCGCCGCGGACACGACGAGCCACGGAGGCTGCGTCAGGGCCGTCGGCCCGAGCGCGTAGGCCAGCAGATTCGCGGTTGGAATCATGAGTGTCGGCTGCCGATCCGCGCCGGGGGCGGGCAGGAGACGCATGTAGGCGTAGAGCCAAACCGCAACCGCGCCGAGGCCGATCACATAGGGCAGGAGCGACGGCGCGCCGATCAGATAGAGGAGCGAGCCCAGGATCGCAAGCATCGGAAACGTGCGGATGCCCCCGGGACTGGCGCGCTCCTCGCGCTTGTAGATGCCCTCGAACGCGAGGCCCATGAAGACGGCCATGCCGAGGGCAAGCCCGACCCTGCCGGCCACTTCGAGAGAGGTACGTCCGTCCAGCATTCTTGTAGACCCCGGGCTCCTGCGAGCCACGCTCCCCGCGTGCCGCAAGTTGTTTCCAAGCCTGCGATCATATCCCGTCCTTCGGTTCGCGCGGCATTCGCATCAGTCCCTATACTCGACGGCAGGCCCGCCCGGCACGCCGCCTGCTTCGGGCCAGAGCGAGGAAAGGCCCATGAGCCGTATCTTCATCACTGGATCCACAGACGGCCTCGGCCGTGCCGCCGCACTGACGCTCATGTCCGAAGGACACGAGGTCGTGCTGCATGCGCGCTCGCGGGAGCGGGCCGGCGCGATCTCCGATCTCGTGCCGCGCTCAGCGGGAGTCGTGATCGGCGATCTCGGCAGCGCCGTGGAGACGCGCTTCATTGCCGAGCAAGTGAGCGGGATCGGACGCATGGACGCCGTCATCCACAACGCCGGCATCTATCTCGAGACGAGCCGTGGAGCGACACCGGAAGGTCACGCGAAGGTGCTGGCAGTCAACACGCTGGCGCCATACATGCTCACAGCTCTGATCGAGCGTCCGCGCCGCCTGATCTACCTCAGCAGCGGAATGCATCGCGGGGCCGGCGCTTCGCTGCGTGACATCGATTGGATCGATCGTCCCTGGGAGCCGAGCCGCGCGTATTCGGAGAGCAAGCTCTACGTCACCGCCTTCGCCCTCGCGGTTGCCCGACACTGGCCGGACGTGCTGAGCAATGCCGTCGATCCGGGTTGGGTGCCCACGAAGATGGGCGGCCCCGGAGCGCCCGATGACCTGACTCTGGGGCATCTCACTCAAGCCTGGCTCGCCGTCAGCGAGGATGCCGCCGCCACGGTCAGCGGCGGCTACTGGCACCATCGCAGACAGGAGAAGCCGGCAGCGGCGGCGCTCGACACCGGCTTTCAGGATCGGCTGGTGGACGAGCTCGCCCGGCTGACCGGCATCGCCCTTTTCTGTTGAGCCAGACTGCATGGCTGTTGCGATCGAGGTAAGAGTCAGGCATGAGGTGAGGCCGATGCCGGCACATGCCGTTGAAAGCATTCAACCGCGGCGCGAGCGGCCGGTCCCGCGACCTCCGGCCTGACCACCACCAGGGAGAGCGGTACGCTGCGCGCTCCGCCGAGCGCCAGCGGAAGCCGCCGCAGCATTCCCCGCTGCAGCGGCTCCTGCACCAGGTGCTCGGGCAGCCATGCGTAGGCGAGACCCGCCTGAACGATTGCCAGGGATGCCTCCATGCTGCTGACGGTGCAACGCCGCTCCGCACCCAGCCATCCCTCGTCGCGCCGGTGCCTCGTGCCCGAATCGCGAATGACGGCCTGAACCTCGCGCGTGAGATCTTCTGCCGTCAGCACGCGATCCAGCCCGAAGAGCGGATGCGCCGGCGCCGCGACGGCCACGAAGCTGACGTGGAACAGGAACTCTCCGAGAAAGCCATCCGGAACGCGCGTGGTGATGACCAAATCCGCGCCTCCGCCGGTGATCGCCTCCTCGGCGCCTGACAGCACCGCGTCCGAGAATTGCAGCTGCGTCTGCGGGCACATGCGCTGCAGCTCAGCGACGATGGCGAGCAGCCGTGCACGCGGGAACGCCGCATCGACGGTCACATTGAGCTGCGGCTCCCAACCCTGCTTCAGGCTGCGCGAGAGCGCCTCCAGGGTCTCGAGGTCTCTCACGAGCGGTCGCGCCCGCTTGAGGAGCGTCTCTCCGTGTGGAGTCAGCACGGCCTTGCGGCCCTGGATGGAGAGCAGCGGCACATCGAGGGCCGCCTGCAGTCGAGCCAGGGCATAACTCACCGCCGACTGGCTGCGGTGCAGGGCCCGGGCGGCCTGCGCGAAGCCGCCGTGGTCCACCACCGCCGCCAGCACAGCCCACTGCTCGATCGATGTTCGCGTCAGGCCCATGATTAATCAGAATTACTGATAATAATAAGCCATATTTTGCGCTTTTTTATTCGATTATTCGAGTCTACCATCCTCACTTTCAGAGGAGGTCAAGACCATGCAAGAGATCCGACGCAGCCACGAGCGAGGCTTTGCCGATCATGGCTGGCTGAAGTCATTCCACACGTTCTCGTTCGCCGATTATTTCGACCCCCAGCACATCGAGTTCGGCCCGCTGCGGGTGATCAACGAGGATCGCGTGCAGCCCGGCGAGGGCTTCGGCACCCATGGCCACCGGGACATGGAGATCATCAGCTACGTGCTCGAGGGGGCGCTGGCCCACAAGGATTCGCTCGGCACCGGCTCGACGATCCGCCCGGGCGATGTGCAGCGGATGAGCGCCGGCCGGGGCGTGCGGCACAGCGAGTTCAATGCCTCGGATCGGGAGCTCGTGCACTTCCTGCAGATCTGGATACAGCCGAACGCGCCGGGTATCGAGCCGAGCTACGAGCAGAAGCACTTCACTCCGCAGGACAAGCGCGGACGCCTGCGGCTCATCGCCTCACCGGATGCGGCGGAGGGCTCGGTGTTGATTCACCAGGACGCGCGAGTGTACGCAGGGTTGTTCGACGGCGCCGAATCGGCGCTGCTGGACGTAGCGGAGGATCGCCGCCTGTACGTGCACGTTGCGCGTGGGACAGTGGCCGCCAACGGAACCGTCCTCCACGAGGGAGACGCGCTCAAACTGACGGACACCCGCCAGCTCGAGCTGAAGCAGGGCCAGGGCGCGGAGGTGTTGGTGTTCGATCTGCCGATGTAGAGTCTGGAGCGAGGGGCCGCCGCGGGCGACCGGCCGATGTCGGCGCCGGTTGCTACAGGGGCGGTCCCCTCCGCCCGCGGTAACCATACAACAGCCAGGCGACGATGATGACGACTATGATGAGCCCGATGGGGCCGATACCCCAGCCGGCCCCATAACCCCACCAGAGTCCCCCGCCACCGCCGAACAGCAGCAATAGCAGGATCACGACAAGAAGCAGATCCATCGTGTTGCGCCTCTGCGCACGGTGAGAACGGTTGATGGCCGGACAGCAATGGCCGTGCCCGCCGTGACCTCTCGTGCTGATTACCGCGACCCTGAACGCGGGCCGGTGCGACTGGCGCAGCAGGCCCGTTCAAGCGAGGCTCGGCGACTCGCTGGGCACTGACACCCCATTCCGTCCGGCCGCCTTGGCTCCGTAGAGCGCCCGATCGCACGCCTTGACGAGGATGGAGGCGTCGGGGGTCCTGTCGGACAGGGCGGCCACTCCGATGCTCACCGTGACCGTGCGCCTGAAGAGCCTCGACCGTTCCACCTCCGCTCGAATGCGCTCCGCGATCACCCTGGCGCCGTCGAGGTCGGTTTCAGGCAGCGCGATGGCGAATTCCTCGCCTCCGACCCGCGCCACGAGATCGGTTTCGCGCGCCAACGAAGTGAGAAGCTTGCCGATCGTCCTCAGGAG
>DASZYK010000034.1:0-19420 GCA_035545455.1 Steroidobacteraceae bacterium | reverse complement strand
CGGGGCCTCATCACCGCGGTGATGGGGCCGAGCGGCACGGGCAAAACGACCCTGCTGCGCCTCATCACCGGCCAGCTGTTCGCCGATCGCGGCCAGGTATCGGTATTCGGACGCGATATCGCCAGTCTCTCGAGCCAGGAGATCTACGCCGCCCGGCGCCGCATGGGCATGCTCTTCCAGAACGGGGCGCTGCTCACCGACATGAACGTCTTCGAGAACGTCGCCTTCCCGGTGCGTGAGCACACTGACCTGCCGGAATCCCTCATCCGCAGCCTCGTGCTGACGAAGCTCGAGGCGGTGGGCCTGCGCGGAGCCGCGGAGCTGATGCCGGGGGAGCTCTCGGGCGGCATGGCGCGCCGCGTGGCGCTGGCGCGCGCCATCGTCATGGACCCGGAGGTGCTGCTCTATGACGAGCCCTTCGTCGGACTGGACCCGATCTCCCTCGGCGTGATCCTCCGCCTCATCAAGCAGATGAACCAGGCGCTCGGCATCACCAGCGTCGTCGTCTCTCATGACGTGCGGGAGCTCGCCACCATTGCCGATCAGAGCTACCTGCTGGCGGGCGGAAGCGTCGTCGCCTCCGGCACGCCGCGGGAGCTCGAGCACAGCGACTCCGAGACGGTGCATCAGTTCATGACGGGAAGCGCCGAGGGGCCGGTCAAGTTCCATTACCCGGCCCCGGATTACAGAAGCCAGCTGATCGGAGCGGATGAAGGATGAGCAACGGAGCCCGACACGGTGCGGTTCTCGAGGGGCTGCGCAAGACCGGCGTCACCGGCATCTTCTTCGTCCGTCTGCTGGTCGCCTGCGTGCCGGCGCTGGCCCGGCCGCGGCTCATCATCGCCCAGATCTTCAATGCCGGCGGCCGCTCGCTCATCATCATCATGCTGTCGGGCTTCTTCACCGGCATGGTGTTGGGACTGCAGGGTTACGAGCTCCTCCGCCGCTTCGGCTCGGAAGAGGCGCTCGGCACCGCGGCGGCGCTGTCGCTGCTGCGGGAGCTGGGGCCGGTCCTGACCGCACTCCTGTTTGCCGGGCGCGCGGGCACCGCGCTGACCTCCGAGATCGGCCTGATGAAAGCCACGGATCAGCTCACCGCCATGGAAGTGATGGCCGTCGACCCGATGCGCTATGTCGCCGCGCCGCGCTATCTCGGCGGGCTCATCGCCATGCCGCTGCTCGCCGCGATCTTCAACCTCATCGGCCTCTATGGCGCGCAGCTCGTCGGCGTGCAGCTCATGGGCGTCGACCGGGGCACCTTCTGGTCCCAGATGCAGGGCGCGGTGAGCATGCACGACGTGACCGAGGGGATCGTCAAGAGCCTGGTGTTCGGCGCGGTGCTCAGCCTCATCGCCGTCAACGAGGGCTACCACGCGGAGCCGACGGCCGAGGGGGTCGGGCTCGCCACGACCCGCACCGTGGTCGCCTCGTCCGTGCTGACGCTGCTCCTCGACTACGTGCTGACCGCCTTTTTTCTTTAAGAGGATCGCCCCGCCATGCGCGCTACTCGCTCCCTCGAGATCGGAACGGGCCTGTTCGTGATTCTGGGCCTCGCCGCGCTCGTCTTCCTCACCACCCAGCTGCCTTCCAGCGGGCTCAAGCTCAGCTTCGGCAAGACGCCCGGCTACGACGTCACGGCCGAATTTGACAATATCGGGGACCTCAAGGTCGGCGCGCCCGTTAGGATGGCGGGAGTGCGAATCGGAGACGTGACTGCGATCGGGTTCGACAACCAGAGCTACCGGGCGGACGTGCACCTGCACATTTATCCTCAGTTCAGCCAGATTCCGGAAGATAGCTATGCGAGCATCGAGACCGAGGGGCTGCTCGGCGGCCAGTACGTCGGCATCAGCCCGGGTGGTCTCAGTACTTATCTGAAGAGCGGCAGCCAGATACTGCAGACTCAGTCCGCCATCGTGCTGGAGAACCTCATCAACAAGTTCTTCGCCAACTTCTCGAGCAGCAGCAGTGGCGGCGGCGGCAGCAGCGGTGCCAAGACCCCGACCCCGAGCCAGAATCCGCAGGAGCCCCACCCATGAGACACTCGACGCTTCTTGCCGCGGCGCTCGTCGCCGCGGGATGGTTGATCCAGGCGCCGGTGCCGGCCGCAGCGGCCGCCACCGCCACTGCGCAGGGTGCGGCGGAGCAGCCGTCGGAGGTGGTGAAGACGGCGGCCGACAGCCTGCTGAAGGCGCTCGATGCCGACCGTGCGACCTACCGCAAGGACCCCGCGAAGGTTCAGGCGCTGGTCGACAAGTACATTCTGCCGCACGTCGACACGCAGTTCGCGGCCCAGCTCGTGCTCGGAAAGTACTGGCGTACCGCCACTCCACAGCAGCGGCAGCGGTTCATCGATGCCTTCTACCATTCGATGCTCAACAACTACGGCGCCGCGATCGTCGATTTCACGTCGAACACGCTCAAGGTTTTCCCGACCCACGTGGACTCCGGCACGCAGAATACGACGGTGCGGACGCAGATGATGCGCACCACCGGCGCGCCGGTGTCGGTCAACTACTACATGCACATGACTCCGCAGGGCTGGAAGGCCTGGGACGTGGTGATCGACGGTGTGAGCTACGTGATGAGCTATCGTCAGGATTTCGGTTCGCAGATCGCCCAGCAGGGCATAGACGCGGTGATCAACCGTCTCGAGCGTGGCGAGAAGCCGGCTCAGATCGCGAAGACGGCCGGCGGGAAATCGTGAGCGGACCGGCCGTCAGTGCCGCAGGCGGCGAGGCCGCGCCGGCGGCCTTCGACATCGTGGTCACCTCGCCGGGCCGGTTCGCCGCGCGCGGCGCATTGACCTTCGCCAACGCCAGAAGCGCGCGCAGCGAAGGTCTGCACGCGCTGCGCACCTCGGCCGCGCGGGATCTCGAGGTCGATTGCGGCGGAATCGCCCGCTCCGACAGCGCCGGCCTCGCCGTGCTGCTCGACTGGATGGCGGTCATGAAGAAGGAAGGGCGGCCGCTGCGCTTCGCCAACCTGCCGCAGGGCCTCCTCGCCGTCGGGCGCATCAGCGGCGTCGAGGAGATGCTGCAAAAAGGCGTCTGACGCCCACGGACGCGCCGCAGCGAGCCGGCGCGCGGCCGGCCGGCAACGCGGTCAGGGAGGAGACTGCGATTCCTGCTGGAGCCGCTTCAGTTCCTCTTCCGCCTCGTTCTTCTGCTCCTTCGCGCCTCCCGTGACCATGAAGTCGCGCCGCTGCAGGTAGGCGTTGCGCTCGAACGCATACGGGTCGAAGGTCTTTTCCGCCATGTCGGTGAGCGGCAGCAGGTCCGAGCGCAGCTTCACGTTGTAGAGGAGCCGCGTTCCGTAATCCCAATATGGATTCTGGATGTAGACCCAGGGCTGCGCGAACTCCCCCGGCACGCGGCCGACGGCATCCCTCACATCGGAGGGGCCCAGGAACGGCAGCAGGACGAAAGGCCCCGAAGGAACGCCCCATTTGCCGAAGGTCTGGCCGAAATCCCGGTCCTCCAGCGGCAGTCCCATCCGCGAGGCGGGGTCGAACAATCCTCCGACACCGAGCGTGGTGTTGACCACGAGCCGCCCCGTGTCGCTCGCGAAGGGCTTCAGCTGCCCCTGCAGCAGCGCGTTCACGATGACGAGGGGGTAGGTCACATTGTTGAAGAAGTTCGTGACCCCGGTGCGGATCATCTGCGGCACGACCCGTACGTAGCCTCGGGCGACGGGCTTCGCGATGGCGCGGTCGAAGGCGTCATTGAACTTGAAGATCCCGCGGTTGACCCGCTGCCAAGGGTCGCGCGGGTTGCGCTCCGACGGCGGCACGGTGGCGCAGCCGACGAGGGCGAGGGCGGCCAGTGACAGCGCGGCGAGAGCCGCGCCTTTCGACGCGCGTCCCGAAAAAGGCGCAGGCGGGTTCTCGTCGAGGGCGGTGGCGATCCGGCGCGCCGCCGGGCGGATTCTTCTTGGCATGACAGGTCCGTGCAAGGTCCCAACCGGCATTGTACCAGCCGTGCGGGCGGCGCAGGGGTGTCGCAGACCGGCCCGGCGCGGCCGGGCGCCAGCGCCGCTGCGCGGGATCACCGGTCGATACGGGTCACTCGCTGTGACGCTGCTGGTGCACGCTCGCCAGGTAATCGCGGACTTCCCGCAGGCGGGCGCTGATCCGTTTGCGCTGCACGCTCGTCAGGTGCGGTGTGGCGAGCGCGAGTTGGTACTGTCGCGCGGCAAGAGGCAGATTGCCGTCGGCGATCTGGTATTCGCCCATGTAGTAATAGGCGTCGCCGATGTCTCCCGCGGCGCTTGCCGCGCGCGCGGTGAGCTGGATCTGATCGGGCGTCGGCTCGACGTTGTTGAAGAGGTCGAGCAGGACATCGTGCGCCTCGGCGTTCTTGCCATCGCTCATGAGGGCCTGGGCATAACGCACCGTCACCGGAACGTTGCGCGGGAAGAGCTCCTCCGCCAGGCGGAACGTCGCTAGCGCCTGCTTCATGTCGCCGGCTTTCGCCTCTGCCTGGCCGAGCGCGGCATAGAGCAGATGAAGATCACCGTGCTCGGCGATCAGCTTCTGCAGAATGGGCACGGCGCGCGCGGCCTGGTTGTCCTGCATCAGCGCCAGCGCATCGCCGTACATCGTTCCGAGGCTGTGATCGCCCTTCGCGATCTTCTGCGCGTAGATTCTCTGAATGTCCTCATCGCCCGGCGCGGTGAGGACGCGCACCCGCTCCCGGATCAGGTAGTAGTCGGGGGAGCTCGTGTCGGGCGCCGGCGGGAACTGCGCCGCCCGGGCACGGGCCTCGGCGATGCGGTCGGAGTCCACCGGGTGATCCTGAAGGATCGCCGGCACCCAGCCGTCCTGGATACCCCGCCACTGCATGAGCCGCTCGAACATGTCGGCCATGCCTTCCGGATCGTATCCCGCCGCGGCCAGATACTGGATGCCGACCCGATCGGCCTCCTGCTCCTCACTGCGCGTGAAGTCGATCTGCTGCTGTGCCGCGAGCCCCTGCGAAGCGAGGATGCCGCCCTCGATGGCCTGTCCGCCGCCACCCCCCAGCGCCCCGAGCAGGACCGTCGCCAGCATCGCCGCCAGGGATGTCATGGTCGCCTGCTGCGATGCCTGCAGGCCGCGCGCCAGGTGATTCTGGGTGATGTGGGCCGTCTCGTGCGCCACCGCGCCGGCCAGCTCGGATTCCGTGTGGCTGGCGAGGATCATGCCGGTGAATATGAAGACGAACCCGCCCGAGACGGCGAAGGCGTTGATCTGGCTGCTCTTGAGCACGATGTAGTGAAAATCGCCGCCGCCGTCGGTGCTCTGGGACGCCAGGCGCTGCCCCATCCCCTGCATGTACTCCGCGGTTTCCGGGTCGTCCATCACCGCACCCTGCTGGCGCATCTGCAGCATGACCGAATACCCGATCTGGTACTGCTCGGAGCGGGACACGATCGCGTTCGCCGGGCTGCTCAGATCGGGCAGCTGCGAATTGATGGCCGAGGGCAGATCCGTGGTGAGCGGATTGAAGGGCGCGGCCGCCGCCGCCACCGTGGTGGCGTTGAGGAACGCGGCGAGGAGGATCAGGACGAACGCGCGCATCTTGTGTTCGACCGCGGCCGAAGGGGCCAGTTTCCCTGCTTTAACAGAAGCTTACAAGTCCGGTGGCGGGCTTCCGGGCGGGCGGGCCGCCGCCGCGGAAGAGCTTACAGGATATCCGAGGCGAAGTCCGCCAGGCGCGAGCGCTCCCCGCGGACGAGGGTCACGTGCCCCGAGTGCGGCCAGCCGCGGAAGCGGTTCACCGCATAGGTGAGCCCCGAGGTCGTCTCCGTGAGGTAGGGGGTATCGATCTGAGCCACGTTGCCGAGGCAGGCGAGCTTGGTGCCGGGCCCGGCGCGGGTGATGAGGGCCTTCATCTGCTTCGGTGTCAGGTTCTGCGCCTCGTCGAGGATGAGGAAGCGGTTGAGGAACGTGCGGCCGCGCATGAAATTGAGCGAGCGGATCTTGATGCGGTTGCGCAGCAGGTCGTTGGTGGCGGCGCGGCCCCAGTTGCCGCCTTCCTGACTGCCGGTCAGCACTTCGAGGTTGTCCATGAGGGCGCCCATCCAGGGCTCCATCTTCTCCTCCTCGGTCCCGGGCAGGAAGCCGATATCCTCGCCCAGCGGGATGGTCACCCGCGTCATGATGATCTCGGCGAAGCGGTTGCTCTCGAGCGTCTGCATGAGGCCGGCGGCGAGTGCCAGCAGTGTCTTGCCGGTGCCGGCGGGTCCCAACACCGTCACGAAGTCGATCTCCGGATCCATCAGGAGGTTGAGCGCGAAGTTCTGCTCCCGGTTGCGCGCGGTGATGCCCCAGACGTCGTGGCGCTCGTTGCGGTGGTCGCGCATCAGCTCGATCACGGCGGTCTCGCCGCTCAGGCGGCGCACGATGCCCTCGATCCCCTCCGGGCTGTCCTCGTAGAGGCCCTGGTTCGGCTGCCACTCACGCACCGCGGGGCCGCTGATCTCGTAGAAAGTGCGCTCGCCTTCCTTCCAGGAGCGCATGCCCTGCCCGTGGCGCTCCCAGAAATCCGGGGGGAGGGCGGCCATGCCGCTGTAGAGAACGTCCGAGTCCTCCAGCGTCTTGTCGCTGTAGTAGTCCTCCGCGTGCACGCCCAGCACGGCGGCCTTGATGCGCAGGTTGATGTCCTTGGAGACCAGGATCACACGCGCATCCGTCCGCTCGTTCTGCAGCGCGAGAGTCTGCGCCAGGATGGCGTTGTCGTTGCCCTGGCCAGGAAGGCTCTGCGGCAGAGCGGTCGAGAGCTGGCGCGTCTGGAAGAAGAGCCGGCCGGAGGAGGGCTTCTTGCCGTGGTTGCCGCTGTAGCCGCTCGGGAGCTTCAGGCCACGATCGATTTCCTCCTTGGTCGCATCGCGCATCATGTCATCCAGGAAGCGGCTGACCTGGCGCACGTTGCGCGAGGCCTCGGAGAGCCCCTTCTTGTGTGCGTCGAGCTCCTCGAGGACGACCATGGGAAGATAGACGTCGTGCTCCTCGAAGCGAAAGATGGACGTCGGGTCATGCATCAGCACGTTCGTGTCGAGCACGAAGAGGCGCCGCCCATCGCGCGCCCGCGCGCGCATCTCAACGCGTTCCGCGGGAGCGGATACCTGCACGGACGCGGCCTTTACCGGCGATGCGGCCACCGATTCGGACTCGGGCGCGGGAGCGCGCGATTGCGCGTTGCCCGGACCTGGATCAGAGAGACTTCGCTGCTTCAAGCACTTCCTCCGCGTGCCCCGGAACCTTCACTTTGCGCCATTCCCGCCGCAGCACGCCCTTGGAATCGATCAGAAAGGTGCTGCGCTCGATGCCGAGATACTTCCTGCCGTAGAGGCTCTTCTCCCGGATGACGTCGAACAGCTTGCACGCCGCTTCCTCCTCGTCCGCCAGCAGGCTGAAGGGCAGCGCCTCCTTGCTCTTGAATTTCTCGTGCGAGGCGATGCTGTCGCGGGAGATGCCGACGATTTCGGCGCCGGCCCGGCGGAAAGCCGCGTGCAGGTCACGAAAATCCTGCGACTCGCGCGTGCATCCCGAAGTCATGTCCTTCGGATAGAAATAGATCACCAGCGCGCGGCCCGCCGCGTCCTTGAGGCGCCAGCTGCCGCCGCCGGTCGCCGGCAGGGTGAATGGGGGCACTTTGGCCCCGAGCTCGACTTTGGGCATCGGTCAGGATTTCACCGGTTCCAGGATGGCATCGAGGTTCAGGGAATCGCAGAACTCCATGAACTCCTCGCGCAGATGTGCCACCTGGATGCGGCTCGGCACATTCACGATCATCTGCACGGAGAACATGGGGGCGCCCGTGTGGGCTGCGGGATAGCTGCGCGTCGAGACCTCCGCGATATCGATGCTGCGGCTCGAGAAGAAGCCCGAAAGGCTGGAGACGATGCCCGTCTGATCGAGGCATACGACGTCGATCGAGTAGGGCAGCATGTCCGTCCGGGACGTGCGGGCCTCGGTGCGCTTGAGGTGGATGCTGAGACTCGTCGTCTCGGCGAGACGTTTCAGCTCCGTTTCGAGCTTGGCCAGCGCGTGCCAGTTGCCGGAGACGAGCAGCAGCATCGCGAACTCGGTGCCGAGCGCCGCCATCCGGCTTTCGGTGATATTGCCGCCGCACTCGCTGATCACCCGGGTCAGCTCGTGCACCATGCCGGTACGGTCGCTGCCGATCGCCGAAACGGCCAGGTGCTGCTTCATCGGGTCAGTGGGCTCGGTGCGTTCCAAGGTGCTGCGAGGGAGTGTACCGGGTGAGCCGTTCGCTGGCGATGTCTCCTCGGAGATCCGCCGGCGCGATCCGAGGCGCCGGAGCGCAAGCGGCTTCGTCCGGGGCCCGTTGCCCCTTATACTTGCCGGCTCATCCGGCGCACCGGTATTGACCCAGGGGTTCGATGTTCTCAGGCAGTCTCGTCGCAATCGTCACGCCCATGCGGGGCGATGGCTCCATCGACCACACCGCCTGGGCACGCCTCATCGACTGGCACGCCGAGAGCGGAACCAGCGGCCTGGTGGTCGGCGGCACGACCGGCGAGTCGGCGACGCTGACGGATGCTGAGCTGTGGGACCTGGCGCAGCACGCCTGCGAGCAGGCGCGGCGTCGGCTGGCCGTCATCGTGGGCGTGGGCGTGAGCAGCACGGCCGCCAGCGTGGAGCGCGCGCGCCGCTTCTCGCAATTGGAGGTCGACGGCATCCTGGCGGTCACGCCCGCGTACAACCGCCCCACGCAGGAGGGCCTGTACCGGCACTTCGCGGCGATCGCGGAGGCTTCGGCCAAGCCCGTGATTCTCTATAACGTGCCGTCCCGGACGGCCGTGGACATGCTTCCGGCCACGGTCGGACGTCTGTCGCAACTCGAGCGGGTCGCCGCGGTCAAAGAGGCGGTCCCGGGAGCGGAGCGGGTGCGCGAGCTCCTCGCGGTCTGCCGGCAGGGCTTCGCGGTCCTGAGCGGCGATGATGCAACCGCGCGGGAGACGATACTCGCCGGCGCGCGCGGGGTGATCTCGGTCACGGCGAATTGCGCGCCGCGGGCCATGGCGGCGATGGTGGCCGCGGCCATGCGCGGCGACGGGGACGCTGCGGCTCGGCTGGATGCGCCGCTCGCGGCGCTGCATCGGGATCTTTTTCTCGAAGCGAATCCGATACCGGTCAAATGGGCGCTGGCGCAGGCCGGCAGGATCGACCGCGGTATCCGGCTGCCGCTGACGGAGCTGTCCGCAGCCCATCAGCCGGCGGTGCTCGCGGCGCTGCGGCAGGCGGCTGCCCTACAGTAAATGGCTATCAGGGGTGACATGAAACTTTCCGAGACTCTCTTTCCAGAGGGTGCGTGTGCTGGGAAACGGCTCTCCGAGACTCGCCTTTGCAGGGGGAAATACCCCAGGACGTCCGGCTTGGCTCTTTCCGCCGCCGTGCTGCTCGCGCTGGGCGGCTGCAAGACGCTCCACCACCTCGCCCACAACGACGGCTGCAACAAGCCGCAGCCGTACATGCGGGCGGCCAGCATTCCCCCGCTGAAGATTCCCGGGGGCCTCGATGCGCCGGATACCAGCCACGCGCTGGATGTCCCGGGGCTGAACGCGCCGGATCCCCCGCCGCCCGGCCCGAACGATCCCTGCCTGGATGCGCCGCCGTCCTTCACCGTGCCGCAGCCGAACGCCAGGCCGGGCACGTAAGCGCCCGGCGCCCCGCCGGGGCCGGGCGCCCCGGGGCGTAGTATCATGCGCGCCTGCGCGCGGAGAGGTGGCCGAGCGGTCGAAGGCGCTGGACTGGAATTCCAGTAACATCTCAACGGGTGTTCGTGGGTTCGAATCCCACCCTCTCCGCCAGTATCCAGACCCTATCCATGCAGGTGATCGATCGACTGCGGCGCGCTCTTCCCGCCGGAGCGGTGCTGTCGGGCGCCGAGGAGCTCAAGCCTTACGAGTGCGACGCACTGTCGCTCTATCGCCGGATTCCGCTCGCGGTCGCGCTTCCCGCGGATGAGGCGCAGGTGGCCGCCGTTCTCCGGCTCTGCCACGAGGCAAGAGTCCCGGTCATCGCGCGCGGGGCCGGCACAGGGCTGTCAGGCGGCGCGACACCCCGAAGCGACGCGGTGCTCCTGTCGCTCGCACGCCTGAATCGCATCATCAGCGTCGATCCGCTTGCACGGACTGCGCGCGTGCAGCCGGGCGTACGCAACCTCGCCATCTCCGAAGCCGCCGCGCCGCACGATCTTTACTACGCGCCCGACCCCTCCAGTCAGATCGCCTGCACCATCGGCGGCAATGTGGCGGAGAATTCCGGCGGTGTGCACTGCCTCAAGTACGGCCTGACCGTGCACAACGTGCTGGCGCTGCGGGTCGCGACCATCGAGGGCGATGTGCTCGAGATCGGCTCCGCGGCGCCGGATGCCCCAGGCTATGACCTCCTGGCACTGCTGACGGGCTCCGAAGGGCTGCTCGGGGTCGTCACCGAGGTCACCGTGCGCCTGATACCCCGGCCCGCATGTGCCCGCGTCGTCCTTGCCGCCTTCGACGATCTCACCAAGGCCGGCCAGGCCGTCGCTGATGTGATCGCCGCGGGCATCATTCCCGCGGGTCTCGAGATGATGGACCGGCCGACGATCGCCGCCGTCGAGCCCTTCGTCAACGCCGGGTATCCGCTCGATGCCGAGGCGATCCTGCTGTGCGAGTCCGACGGGACTCCCGAAGAGGTCGAAGAGGAGATCCTGCGCATGGAGGACGTGATGCTCGCCGCGGGGGCGACCGAATGCCGGGTCTCGCGCGACGAGGCCGAGCGGCTGCGATTCTGGGCCGGGCGCAAGGCCGCGTTCCCCGCCATGGGCGCGCTGTCCCCGGATTATTACTGCATGGACGGCTCCATTCCGCGCAAGCGGCTCGCGCCCGTGCTGCAGGCGATCCGGCAGATGGAGGGCAGATACGGCCTGCGCTGCACCAACGTGTTCCACGCGGGAGACGGGAACCTGCATCCGCTCATCCTCTTCGATTCCAACATTGCGGACGAGGTCGCGCGGGCGGAGGCTTTCGGCGGCGAGATCCTCGAGCTTTGCGTGCGCGAGGGCGGCAGCATCACGGGTGAGCACGGCGTCGGATTGGAGAAGATCAACCACATGTGCGTGCAGTTCGGTCGCGGTGAGCTCGAGATCTTCCATGCCGTGAAGCACGCGTTCGATGATCTCGGACTGCTCAATCCCGGCAAGGCCGTTCCGACACTGCATCGATGCGCGGAGCTCGGGCGTCTGCACGTGCACGGAGGGGAGATGCCCCATCCGCAGCTGCCGCGCTTCTGATCGCCATGACGACATCTCCCGGCAGCGCCGGATGATGACTGCGAGCGGCGGTCACGCCTGATGTCGGATCCACGAGCCTTGCGAGAGCGGATTCGCGCGGCCGCCGCCGCGCGCCGGCCGGCTCTCATCCGCGCGGCAGGCAGCAAGGACTTCTACGGCGGGCCGCTCGAGGGTGAGCTCCTGGACGTCAGTGAGCTCGCCGGGATCACGCACTACGAGCCGACGGAGCTCGTCATTTCGGCACGCGCCGCCACGCCTCTCACCGAGATCGAGCGCGTGCTCGCCGCACACGGGCAGATGCTCGCTTTCGAGCCGCCGCGGTTCGGCGGGCGCGCAACGCTCGGCGGCGCGGTGGCGAGCGGCCTGTCGGGGCCGAGGCGTGCCTCCTGCGGGGCGCTGCGCGACTTCGTTCTCGGCGTCGAGCTGCTCGATGGGCGGGGCGAGCTGCTGCGCTTCGGCGGCAGGGTCATCAAGAACGTGGCCGGATTCGATGTATCGCGGCTGATGGCCGGCAGCCTCGGCACGCTGGGCGTGCTCACCGAGGTCACCCTGAAGACCGTGCCGCAGCCGCGCGCGGAATGCACCCTGCGATTCGAGATGGATCAGCCACGGGCGCTGGAATCCATGGCACTCTGGGCGACTCGGGCCTTGCCTCTCTCCGCGACGGGATGGCATGACGGCGTATTGCACGTGCGCCTGTCGGGCGCGGACGCGGCGGTGAGCGCGGGGCGCCACGTCCTGGGCGGCGAGACCCTGAGCGGCGCGGAGGAATATTGGGAGAGCGTGCGCGATCAGCGGCTGGCATTCTTCGCGGCAGACGAGATCTGGCGGATCTCGCTGCCGGCCCGCTCGCCCATGTTGTCGGTCCCGGGGCCGACGCTGATCGAGTGGGGCGGGTCGTTGCGCTGGCTGCAGGGTCCGCAGGAAGGCAGTGCCCTGCGTGCGCTCGCCGCGAGCCTCGGCGGCCACGCCACCCTGTATCGCGCCCGGGTCAAGCCTTCCGCGGGCCCGTTTCAGCCTCTGCCTCAGGCGATGCTCGCGATCCACAAGCGGCTGAAGGCCGCATTCGACCCGCACGGCATCTTCAACCGCGGCCGCCTCTACCCTGACCTCTAGCCATGCAGACTCGACTGAGCGCCGCTTTCCTCGAGACGCCCGCCGGCCGGGAAGCCGACGGCATCCTGCGCAAGTGCGTGCACTGCGGCTTCTGCACGGCGACCTGTCCCACCTATCAGCTGCTGGGAGACGAGCTCGACGGCCCGCGAGGCCGCATCTATCTCATCAAGGAGATGTTGGAAGGCGCGGAGCCTTCGCGCGCGACGCAACTGCATCTCGACCGCTGTCTGACCTGTCGCGCCTGCGAGACGACGTGCCCATCGGGCGTTTCCTACGGACGTCTGTTGGATATTGGCCGACAGCACATCGAGCGGGTGGTTCCGCGGACGTTGCGTGAGCGCCTGTTGAGACGGGCGCTTCTCGCCACAGTCCCCCACCGGGAGCGATTCGCGAAGCTGCTGGCGCTCGCAAGGGCGCTGCGGCCGCTCTTGCCGCCGCGGCTGCGGCACAGCGTGCCGGCGGTGCGTCCGTCGGGCTCATGGCCCGCTCCGCGCCACGAGCGCCGGATGCTCACCCTCGCCGGCTGCGTACAGCCCGCCGCGGCGCCCGGCATCAATGCGGCCGCGGCCCGGGTGCTTGATCGGCTGGGCATCTCGCTGATCGAGGTGCGAGATGGGTGCTGCGGCGCTCTCGCGCATCATCTCTCGGCGCAAGATCAGGCTCGCGGGCAGATGCGGCGCAACATCGATGCCTGGTGGCCGCAGATCGAGCAGGGCGCCGAGGCTCTGGTCGTCACCGCGAGCGGCTGCGGCACGATGATCCGCGACTACGGCGCACTGTTGCGCGACGACCCGGAGTACGCGCGCAAGGCGGCCCGCGTTTCCGAGCTGACGCGCGATGTCAGTCAGGTCGCCGCGCAGGAGCTTGCGAGATCCGCCTGGCTGCCCGGGCCGATCCCGGCCGGCAAGGCGCGTCTGCGGGTGGCATTCCATTCGCCCTGCACGCTGCAGCACGGCCTGAAGCTGCGCGGCGTGGTCGAGCCGCTGCTCGAGCGGGCTGGGTTCACCCTGACGTCCGTCGCCGACAGCCACCTCTGCTGCGGATCGGCCGGCAGCTACTCCTTGCTGCAACCGGTCATCTCGCGGCAGCTCAGAGCCGACAAGCTCGCCGCGCTGCGGGCGGATGCGCCCGATGTCATCGCGACCGCGAACATCGGCTGCCTGCTGCATCTTTCTTCAGGCAGCGATCGGCCCGTCCGGCACTGGATCGAGCTGCTGGCCGAGGCGCTCACGGCCTGAGCGTCGGGCGAACCGCGGTCTACTGGGTCATCCTCATGACCGCGTTGGTGTTGTCGTCGTTGAAGTAGACGATCTGGTTTCCCTGGCCGTCAACGGTCGCGACCACTCCAAAGAGCGCCCCCGGCGTGCCGCTCGTGTCGAGCTGCACGGGCTGTCCCACGAAGCCCCCGGCGAGAGCCGGCGAGATCTCCATCGCGAGATTCGGCGTCTGGCCGGCGGCGATGTTGACGTCGCTGTTCTCGACGATGAGATCGCCATCGGCGAGCAGCGCCGCGCTGAGAGGCGCATTGAGCGGTGCTCCGTGCGCGATGATGCGGGCGGAGGAGGCCGAAGGACCGCTGAAGGTCAGTGCGGGCGTGGGCGGCGATGTGGTGGCGCTGCACTGTCCGGCGACCGTTACGCCGGATGCGCCGATACCGGACACGTTCGCCAGGGCAACGACACTGTTGGAGCTGGTGTCGATCACGTAGAGGGTATCGATGCTGGCGTCATAGGTCAGACCGGAGGGCGCGAAGATGGCGCCGGGCTGTCCGCTGCCGCAGAATCCCGTGACGATTCGCGCAAAGCCGGTCTGGCTGTCGCCGCTCAGCGAGATGCGGTCGATCGACCCGTCGACGTTCGAGACGTAGAGCGCCGCCGGGTTTTGTCCATTGGCCGGCGCGAACGCCTCGCCCCACGGAGCGGCGAATGTGTCGGCGGAGAACGGCGTGCCGACGGCGCCGGAAGGAGAGACGAGGGGATTCTGGTTGGCCGAGTAGGCCGCCGCCGAGATGCTGCCGTCGGGCAGGATCGTGAGCGCGTTGCATCCCTGCAATGACGGTGATTGAGCGATGCGGTAGGGGATCGAGCCCGTAGCGGGGTGCAGCCCGACGATGGTCGTTCCCATGCCCTCCGTGTCGGTGGCTCCATCATTGAAGTTGCAGACGATCAGGTCTCCGGCGCTGATCAGGCCTGCGGTCACCGGCGCAATGGCGAGGCCGTAGGGATTCCCGCCGTGCTCCAGCGGATCGACCGTCGAGCCGATCATGGCGATGGTGCTGGTGGACAACGTGCTCAGGATCGACGGCTGCACCGTGATGACCGGGCTGGTCGCCGATGTCATGCCGCCTGAGCCCGTGCAGGTCAGCGTGTAAGTCACGCTTCCGGTACCCACGGGCGCGATGGTCACCGATCCGCTTTGCGATTGGCTGCCGGAAAATGTGCCGCCTATGTCGCTCGATTCGGACGCAGCGCAGGATGTCGCGTTCGCCGACGTCCATGAGAGCTTGACCGCCTGTCCAACGCGGATCGTGGCGGCCTGCGTCGGCGATGTGAATGAGACCGACGGCATGGGGGCGTAGCCGCCGCCACTGCTGCCGTAGCCGCTTCCACCGCAGCCCGAGAGGGCCAAGGAGATGCCGAGGATGGCACCGTTCAGACAGAGCGATGCGCGTCGAGGGATTCGAGACATGCGAGCTCTCCGGTCGAGCGTGTGGTCGGCACGTAGGTGCCGGGACGCAGCCGCGCCGGTTCAACGTCATCGGGCTACGATCTGTGCGCTATGACGTCTCGAGTGCGCGCACGAGAAAAAAGAGACCGAGCGCGAGGAACACCGCGCTCGCGAGATAACGGATGGGTTTGAGCGGCAGGCGGGAGGAGAAGGCCTTGCCGAAAAATACCACCGGCCCGTTGGCGAGCAGCATGCCGATGGTCGTGCCCGCGACGACCGCGAGCAGGTTGGAGTAGGCGGCGCCCAGCGCGGCCGTGGCGATTTGTGTCTTGTCGCCGATCTCCGCGATGAAGAAGCTGGCGAGGGTGGCGAGGAAGGCGCCTTTGCGGGTTGCGCCCGGCGCTGCCTCATCCAGGGTATCGGGCTTGAGGCTCCAGAGCGCCATGGCGATCATGCTGACACCGACGGCGACATCGAGGAGCCGCGGCGTCAGCGCGCGCCCGAGCCGTTGCCCGACGAACGCTGCGGCTGCATGACTGGCGAGGGTGGCGCAGAGGATCCCCGCGATGACCGGCCAGGGCCTGCGGAAGCGCGCCGCCAGCATGAGCGAGAGGATCTGGGTGCGATCGCCCATCTCCGCCACGGCGACGGTCGACAGGCTGATCAGAAACGCGTGCATCGGAGACCTCGAGCCGAGCGGGCCTGCGGACCACGGCCGAGAGCCTCCCGCCGCTCGCATCGGAGGCTTCCGCCGTTGGTCTCGCCGTGCCGCGGACGGCCCCGTACGCCACGAGCGGAACGCTCAAGTGTGTTGACGTACGGCCCGGCTCCTCGCCGGTCGACTACTCCCCAAGGAGAGCCGGCTTTTTAGCAGGGTGCCCGGGTGGGATGCAAGCCGAAACGGCCGCCGCGGCGCTCGGCGCCATTTCCGGCGAGGCTGCCGCTGAGCGGCGGCGGCAGGGTGCCTTTGCTATCATAGGCGGTCGCTGCGAGGAGCTGAGCTTTCGCACGCGGCGCCGGGGCACGTAAAGGCTATGGTGGCCCGTGTCGGCTACTCCGCGACGACCAGTCGTGAACCCCGTCAGGGCCGGAAGGCAGCAGCGGCAGCGGCGATGTCGGGTGCCGGAGCTCTCGCTGATGCGGGCCGCCTCCATTCAGGGCCAGCTATGACTCAAACCTACACGGCGCTCGCCCGCAAGTGGCGGCCGCGGTCCTTTGCCGAGCTGATCGGCCAGGATCACGTGCGCCGTGCGCTCGTGAACGCGCTCGAGACCGGCCGCGTGCACCATGCCTTTCTTTTCACCGGCACGCGTGGCGTGGGCAAGACCACCATCGCGCGCATTCTCGCCAAATGCCTGAACTGCGAGACCGGAGTCACGCCGACGCCCTGCGGCCAGTGCGCGAGCTGCCGCGAGATCGACGCCGGGCGCTTCGTGGATCTCATCGAGGTCGACGCGGCATCGCGCACCAAAGTGGACGACACGCGCGAGCTGCTCGACAACGTGCAGTACGCGCCCACCCGCGGCCGCTACAAGGTGTACCTGATCGACGAGGTACACATGCTCTCGACGCACTCCTTCAATGCGCTGCTGAAGACCCTCGAGGAGCCGCCACCGCACGTGAAGTTCCTGCTCGCCACCACCGATCCGCAGAAGCTGCCGGTCACGGTGCTGTCGCGCTGCCTGCAGTTCAACCTCAAGCGGATTCCGGTCGCGCAGATCGCCGCTCACCTGCGCGGCATTCTCGAGAAGGAAGGCATAGGATTCGAGCCGGCGGGATTGCAGCTCGTCGCGCAGGCCGCGGACGGCAGCATGCGGGACGGATTGTCGCTCCTCGATCAGCTCATCGCCTTCGGCGGCGGTCGTGCGGGCGAGGCGGAGGCCCGCGCGATGCTCGGCACGATTTCCCGCGATCACGTGACTCAGATCGCGGAGCGCCTGGCCGCCGGCGATGCGGCCGAGCTTGTGCGTTGCGCGCGGTCGCTCGAGGAGTGGGCACCCGACCACGCGCAGGTTCTCGATGAGCTGGCATCGCTCCTCGCGCGGATTGCGATCAAGCAGGTGGTGAAGGATTACGACGGGGATGATCTCTACGCGCCGGAGCTGCTCGAGCGCCTGGCCGGGACGATTCCCCCCGAGGACGTCCAGCTCTATTACCAGGTGGCGATCATGGGCCGCCGTGATCTTGCGCTTGCTCCCGATCCGCGCACTGGATTCGAGATGGCGCTTCTCAGGATGCTGGCGTTTCGGCCGGAGGGGCGAGCCGACTCAGGAGGCGAGCGCCCAGCCAGGATGGCTGGGCCGGGGGCCCTGCCGCCAAGGACGGCCAGTAGCACGGCTTCAGCTGGACCGGGGCCCCTGCCCGGACCGGAGCCCCTGCCCCCAAGGACGGCCACCGGCACGGCCTCAGCTGGGCCGCAGGTCCTGCCGCCGGGAACAGCCGCTGGCACGGCCCCGCCCATATCTGCCGCGCCGCCTCCCCCTGCCGGCGCCCAGGACTGGTCCGCCATCATTTCCGCGCTCGAGCTTCAGGGCGCCGCGCGTCAGCTCGCGGCCCACTGCGTGCTCATCGGCCGTCACGGGGCCGTCGTACGGCTGGCGCTCGATCCGCGCAGCAAGTTCATGCGGACCTCCGCGGTGGAGGAGAAGCTGGCCCAGGCTCTCACGAAGTACTACGGCGAGCCGGTGCGCCTGGAATTCACTTCGGTCGCCCCGCAGGCGGAGACCCCGGCACAGGCCGACCAGCGCGCCTCGGAGCAGGCGGCCGAATCCGCGCGCCGCGCCTTCGAGTCCGATCCCGGCGTGCAGGGCTTCCGCGAGCGTTTCGGCGCGACGCCGCTTCCCGAGACGATCCGGCCTTTAAAATGACGGCACCGGGATGACAGTGAGCGGCCCAGGGCCCTCCTGGGCCCGCGGATGGCAGAGCATTCAGGCAGAGACTGCTAAAACGGCCGCAGGCCGGTTTTAGCCGGAGAACATATGCGCGGCAATTTCAACAATCTGATGAAGCAGGCCCAGGCCATGCAGGCCAACATGCAGAAGGTCCAGGAGGAGATCGCGGCCCTCGAGGTGATCGGCGAGGCCGGAGGCGGTATGGTGAAGGTGACCATGAGCGGCCGGCACGAGACCCGCCGCGTTCAGATCGAGCCCGCCGTGATCGGCGAGGACCGCGAGATGCTGGAGGATCTGATCGCCGCGGCCGTGAACGATGCCGTTCACAAGGTGGAGGCGAAGGTGCAGGAGAAGATGTCCTCCGTGACGGCCGGCCTGCAGCTTCCGCCCGGGATGAAATTACCTTTTTGAAAGCGCTGGATCCGGGCTCCTGCCCGGCCCAGCGCTGCTTTGAGCAAAAAGCGTGGTTTTTGCCCAAAGCTCCGCCACCTGCGGCGGCGGGGCACATCCCCGTGCCTGGTTAGGTCGGAACTATTGCAGCAGCGATCATGAAGCACTCAGCCCGCCTCGCGCAGCTCATCGAAGCCCTGCGATCGCTCCCCGGCATCGGGCCGAAGACGGCGCAGCGCATGGCCTTCCACCTCCTGCAGGAGGGGCGGCCGGCCGCGCGTGCGCTCGCGCAGGCGCTCGACGGGGCCTTGGCCTCCGTGACGCGCTGCCGGCGCTGCCGCATGCTGACGGAAGAGGAGCTGTGCTCGATCTGCGCGGCGCCGCAGCGGGATACAACGCTGCTTTGCGCGGTCGAGTCCCCGGCGGATGTGGTCGCCATCGAGCAGTCGGGCAGCTACCGCGGGCGTTACTTCGTGCTGATGGGGCATCTGTCGCCGCTCGATGGGATAGGCCCGGAGCAACTCGGAATCCGCGAGCTCGAAGCCATCCTCGAGGAAGGCACGGTCCGCGAGCTGATTCTCGCGACCAACCCGACGGTCGAGGGAGAGGCGACCGCGCATTTCCTGGCGGAGCTCGCCACCCGCCGCGGCCTGCGTGCCAGCCGGATCGCGCACGGCGTGCCCATCGGCGGTGAGCTCGAGTACGTCGACGGCGGTACGCTGGCCCATGCCCTCGCCGGACGCCAGACTGTCGTCTGACTCGCATCCCTAACGTTTCTGCTTCGGTCCTCTGGCCGCCGTCAGGTCCTCGGAGAGCCGCCGCAGGCGCCGATAGCTTTCGTAGCGCCTGGGATCCATCAGTCCTGACTCGACTCCCTGCCGCACCGCGCATCCGGGCTCGCGCATGTGCCGGCAGTCGAGAAACCGGCAGCCCGCGGCGAGGCGGGCCACCTCGACGAAGCCGAGATGCCGCGGGTCGAGATGATCGATCGCGGGCGCGAAGTCGCGCACTCCCGGGGAGTCGATGAGCTTTCCGCCGCCCGCCAGGTCATAGAGCCGGGAGACGGTCGTCGTG
>DASZYK010000033.1:0-10493 GCA_035545455.1 Steroidobacteraceae bacterium | reverse complement strand
GGGGTCGCCCCCCAGCAGGGTCACCGAGCCCGGGACGATACCGCCTCCGAGCACCCGATCGAGCTCCCCCTGCCCGGATGGCAGGCGCGCGACCTCCAGCTCGCTCCCGGGCGCCAGCGGCACCGGCGCCGCCCCCGTCGGCCCGGCGCCGGGCCCGCCCTGACCCGAGCCGCCCCTCGTGGCGGCCGGCCGGCGCACCGCCCGCTGCTCCAGGGAATTCCATTCCCCGCAGGCCGGGCATTGCCCCTGCCATTTCAGGGTCTCGCCGCCACAGGCGCTGCAGACGAAAACGGATATCGGACGGGGCATGGACGTGCTTCACGAACCGCTTGAACCTGGTTGAGCTACCATGCGCGCCCGGGGGAGGACCGGATGACCGGTTTGTGACCAGGCGCTCGGACTCAACCGACGGCAATGCTAGCTTATGCCCGTCCCAGCCGGGGACGGGATGGTGATGCGCGTCACGAAAAGGCAGACCAGGAGCCGCCTTTTGGCCCGCGACCAGCAACCGCCGCCGGCGAATTGCTGCCGACAACGATATTAGAGAGCCGAATACGACGGCATGAGCTTAAAAGGCAAGCTGCGCATCGTCGGCCTGACCGATACGGGCAAGGTACGCGAGCACAACGAGGACACCATCGCGATCGACCCGGACATCGGTCTGCTGGTCCTTGCCGACGGCATGGGCGGCTACAACGCGGGTGAAGTCGCGAGCGGCATCGCCGTGAAGACCATCGTGAGCCTGGTGCGCGAGCAGGTGGAGCGCGAGGACATGAACGTGCACGACCGGGGCTCGAACCTCTCGCGCCCGAGCATCATCCTGCGCGACGCCATCCACCGGGCCAACAAGATCATCTACCAGACCGCCCGCAGCCAGCCCCAGTGCGAGGGCATGGGCACGACCGTGGTGGCGGCGCTGTTCTTCGACAACAGGGTGACCATCGCGCACGTCGGCGACTCGCGCATGTACCGGCAGCGCAACGACAAGTTCGAGCAGGTCACCATGGATCATTCGCTCCTGCAGGAGCTGGTCGACCGCGGGTTCTACTCCGCCGAGGAGGCCCAGCGGGCGGCGAACAAGAATTACGTCACCCGGGCGCTCGGCGTGGAGCCGAGCGTCGACGTCGAGATCCAGGAGGTCCCGGTGCAGAAGGGCGAGGTCTACATGCTCTGCTCGGACGGCCTCTCGGACATGGTCGAGGATGAAGATATCCATTTAACCATAAGCACCTTTGGTGCTAATCTTGACAACGTTGCGAAGCAACTGATTCAGCTGGCGAACGACAACGGGGGCCGCGACAACATCTCGGTGCTGATGGCGCACGTGATGGATGCGTTCCCCGCCCGCAAGCGCATATTCGACAAGATCCTGGGCTGGTTCGGCTGACAAGGCGAGGCGAATAACATGGCAAGGTTGGTCTTGAGCCTGGATGGCCAGGTGATGGCGGAATACAACATGAACAAGGAGCGCTACACCATCGGCCGGTTGCCGGACAACGACATCCGCATCGACAACGCGGCGGTGAGCGGTCACCATTCGCTCATCATCAACATCCTCAACGACTCGTTCCTCGAGGACCTGAACAGCACCAACGGCACGTACGTCAACGGCAAGCTGATCAAGAAGCACGCGCTGCAGCACGGCGACGTCGTCACCGTCGGCCACCATCAGCTGCGCTTCGTCGAGGACGACGAGCAGCAGGACGAGTTCGAGAAGACGATGGTCATCCAGCCCTCGGCCCGGCCGGTCGAGAAGCTGCGCACCGCCGTCGGACAGTCACAGCCGATGGACGGCGAGGCGGCTCCGGCCGCGGCCGCGACCTCCCAGACCGGCAAGAGCCGGGCGCTCGACGGCGCGGCGCTGAAGAAGGCGAAGCTGCAGGTGCTCTCCGGCGCGTTCGCGGGCCGCGAGCTCGAGATCACGAAGGCCCTCACCACGCTCGGCAGGCCGGGCGTGCAGGTCGCGGCCATCACGCGCCGCGGCGAGGGCTACTACATCGTGCACGTCGACAGCGGCAAGGCCGACGACTTCCCGCTCCTCAACGGCTCGCCCATCGGGGCGCAGGCGACGAAGCTGAGCGACAACGACGTCATTCAGCTCGCGGGCGTGAAGATGGGTTTTTTCCTGAATTGACCGGCTGAAAGTCGCCCGCTTCAAGCGCCGGCCAATTGACTCAGTTCAACTCGCCGTCCACGAAATCGCCTGGAGCGATTTTGGACGCGCGGCGGCCCCGAAGGGGCGAGGCCCAGGAGCGGCCGGGCAACGGCGGCCTTGGCCGGCTTACTGGCTTGCTTTCGAACGGCGCGCAGTTCCGGGTCACCGCAGCTCGAGCGGCACCCGCTGACTCACTCCGCAGAGCAGCTCGTAGGGAATCGTGCCCGCGTGCCGGGCAACCTCCTCCACCGGCAATCCCTTTCCCCATAGCACGACCGGGGCGCCGACCTGCACGCCCGGAAGCTCGGTGACATCCACCGCGATCATGTCCATCGACACGCGGCCGCAGAGCGGGGCGCGGCGGCCGTCGATGAGAACAGGAGTGCCGTTGGGCAACCCGCGGGCGAGCCCGTCGCCGTAGCCGGCCGCGATGATGGCAACCCGCGAGTCCCGGCGCGCCTGCCAGGTCCCGCCGTAACCCACCGTCTCCCCGCGAGGCACATGCCGCACGGCGATGACGGATGTCTCCAGGCTCATCACGGGCTGCAGGCCGAGGTCCGCTCCGGTCCGGTCCGCAAAGGGCGAAGCGCCGTAGAGCGCGAGCCCGGGCCTGACCCAGTCGCACCCGAGGTGCAGCTCGCTGAAGACGCCGGCGGAGTTGGCGATGCTGATGGCGCAATCGAGGCCCCGGGTCGCCTCCTTGAAACGGGCGACCTGCTCCGCCGTCATGGGATCGTCGGGCTCATCCGCGCGGGCAAGGTGGGTCAGCAGGCGGATCTCGAGGGGCGCGGGCTCCAGCCTGCGCAGCCGCTCGAGGGCCGCCGGGAACTCGCCCGGCCGGAATCCCAGCCGGTTCATGCCGGTGTCGATCTTGACCCAGAGCAGGAAGCGGTGGGGACCGGGATGCTCCTCCAGAATCTCGATCTGCAGGGCATCGTGCACGACGAGATCGAATCCGTGCCGCGCGGCCTCGAGCAGCTGCTCCGCCGCGAACACGCCCTCGAGCAGCACGATCGGCTGACTGACACCCTGAGCGCGCAGCGCCAGTCCCTCCTCCAGCCGCGCCACCGCGAACGCATCGACCTCTGCCAGCGCGAGCGCGGCCGGCACGAGCCCGTGCCCGTACGCGTTGGCCTTCACCACCGCCATGACCCGGGCGCCCCGGGCGCGCTCGCGGATCGTCCTGACATTGTGCCGCAGCGCCCCGGCGTCGATCACCGCCCGGATGAGGCGGCTCACCTGAGAACGCCCTCCGCGTAGGCGTCGGGCGCGTAGTTGGCGAAGCGGGTGAACTGACCCTGGAATGTCAGAAGGAACGTGCCGATCTCGCCGTTGCGATGCTTGACGAGGTCGATTTCCGCGATGCCCTTCTTGGTCGTGTTCTTGTCGTAGACTTCCTCGCGGTAAATCAACAGGATCATGTCTGCATCCTGCTCTATTGAGCCCGAGTTATGACTAACAACTCCATCTGACAACCAACTCGACGGCCCAGGAACAGTCAAATCGTAGACATCCTCCTCGTCGACGTGAGGAACAACATCAACTACACGGTCCCAGAAGAGATCTGACGTAGCCAACCGCTCTAGATCCGGAGCCGACAACACATTGGCGTACTCGGCCATGAGCGCGCGACTCGGCGCAAATTTAAACTGACTCAAGCCCCCATAGGATGTGCCGCGCATTTGCGCCATGGCCGTCATCGTAATCCCTCGGGCGCGCATCCGAGCGCGGACGACCTCGAACGCTTCGACCGGCATGGTGTCGACGTTGGTGTTGCCCCGAGTCACCGCCAAACGCTTCGCCAGCACCGCGACCGGAGCCGCGCGCGGCCCAAAGCCTCCAACAGACTCGACGAACCGCGTCAGGAAATCGGCCCCGCTCACGTCAACCGTATGGACCGGCCGAGTGCCGGACACGCCGAGACTCACCCTCAGCCGTGCGACGATCCCCAATCTCAGGAGGAGTGCGGCCACGTCCTGCGCCAGCCGCGCGCTGGAAGTCGAAAAGTAGACGCGGCAACTGCGCCGCGGACCCGCCGGCGGAACTGTCACGCTTCCGTCGGTCGCCCAAAGATGCCGCAGCAAAAGCGCGATCTGATCGTCAGCGAGAGTGAAGACCTGCTCCGGCAATCGCTTCTCATGGGAGCGCTGTCCATAGATCCCGAGCTCCTTCAACCACTTGCCGACTCCCGCAGCGTGCCAGCGATTGCCGTTGCCGCCGATGAGAAGCTGGTGCCACCGGCCTCTTCCCGCGTAGCGCTTGACGGTCGAGCCGAATTTCTCGGCCGCCGCACGCACCGCCTCGCTATTGTGCTCGGAAGCGGTCGTGTAGCGCAGGGGCTGATGCGTCAGGTAGCTGCCATCGCCGATCAGGTGTCCCAGCAGGATCAGCCAGTGATCCGGCCACCTGTTGGGCCGAGCCGGCTCCGGAATGCGGCGGGCGAGAGCCACGCGGTCCCCGATAGTGAGTTCCGCAGCCCTGACCCAGCCCTTTCCCGAGAGCATGCGGTGCTTCGCCGTGACCCTGATGCACCGCCCGCTCGCGAGCTTGATGCTCGCCACAGGGCGCTTGCCGACTTTCCAGACCAGATCGGATCGAGCGGCAACGACTCGCTGCTGATCGTCCACCGCCCAGACTTCGGGCTGCGTCCCGACGAGACTCGCGATCGGAACCTGCCGGCCATCCGCGAGCCAGACGAGCGTGTCGCCGGTGACGCATTCGCGCAGGTCCGACATGACAGGCTTCTTGTTCTCGCGCTGCTCGACCGCGCGATTCAACTGCGAAAGCGCGATGACCGGAACCGCGAGCTCCTTGGCGAGAACCTTGAGGCCGCGGGAGATCTCGCCGATCTCGGTGGCGCGGTTCTCCTTCGTGCCCGGCACCTGCATGAGCTGCAGGTAATCGACCAGCACGAGATCCAGGCCGTGCTCGCGCTTGATGCGCCGCGCCCGGGCCCGCAGCTCCGTCGGGGTCAAGGCCGGCGTCTCGTCGACGAAGATCTTCGCTTCCGAAAGCTGACTCGTGGCGCTGGTGATGCGGACCCAGTCGTCGTCCGAGATGCGGCCGCTGCGCAGGTTGCCCAACGGAACTCCCCCGAGGGACGCGAGCATGCGGGTGATGACCTGCTCGGAGGGCATTTCCAGGCTGAAGATCGCGACCGACGCCTTCGTTCCCTGATGCACGGCCGCGTACTCCGCCATGTTGACCGCGAGCGTCGACTTTCCCATCGAGGGGCGTCCGGCGACGATCACGAGATCCCCGGGCCGCAGCCCCCCGGTGATCTTGTCGAAGTCCGTGAAGCCGGTCGGCAGACCCCGGAGCGCGTTGGGATTGGTGTGCCACTCGTCGATCTGATCGATGATCTGCGGCAGGAGGCTTCGTACCGCGACCGCGCCCTGGCGCCCGCGGAAACCCTGCTCCGCGATCTCGAACACCTTCTGCTCGGCGCGGTCGACCAGCTCGCGCGCGGTCTCGCCCTCGTTGTTGAAAACGGCGGAGGTGATCTCGGTGCCCGCCTTGATGAGCTGCCGCAGGAGCGAGCGCTCGCGGACGATGTCCGCGTAGGCACGGACATTCGCCGCGGTGGGCGTGTCGCGGGCGAGGGTGCTGAGGTAAGCCACTCCACCGGCGGGCTCGAGCTTTGCCGTGCGCTCGAGCTGCTCGGAGACGGTGACGACATCGCAGGGCTTGGCGGCGCCCGCCAGGGCACCGATGGCCTCGAAGATCAGCCGGTGATCGGGGCGGTAGAAGTCGCTCTCGTTGATCGCATCAGCGACCTGGTCCCAGGCGCTGGGGTCGAGCAGGAGACCGCCGAGCACGGCCTGCTCCGCCTCGATGGAATGAGGCGGCGTAGGCGAATCCACCGCGGTGACCGAGCCGCGCTCGCGACGCGCTTTGGCGGGACCGGCCACCGGCGGGTTGATCCTTTTGTCCGCCCGGAAGCTACTCTTCCGCGACGATCGACACGCTCAGCGGCACGTCGATGTCAGCGTGCAGATGCAGCTCCACCGAGTGCTCGCCCACCGTGCGCAGCGGCCCGTTGGGCAGGCGAACTTCGCTGCGCTGCACCTTGAAGCCGGCCTTCGAGCAGGCTTCGGCGATGTCGCTGGTGCCGATGGAGCCGAAGAGCTTGCCTTCGGTGCCCGCCTTGGCGGTGATGACCAGCTTGAAATCCTTCATCGCCGCCGCGCGCTCCTCGGCCGAGGAGAGCTGCTCGCGCGCGACGCGCTCGAGCTCCGCACGGCGCGCCTCGAAGCGCGCGATGTTGTCGGCGGTGGCGAGAGTCGCCTTGCCCTCGGGCAGCAGGTAGTTGCGCCCGAACCCGGACTTCACCTTCACCCGGTCGCCGATGTTGCCGAGGTTCGCGACCTTCTGCAGCAGAATGACTTCCATCGCGGCAGCCTCAGTGCTGATCGGTGTAGGGCAGCAGCGCCAGGAAGCGCGCGCGCTTGATCGCGACGGCGAGCTGGCGCTGGTAGAAGGACTTCGTGCCGGTGATGCGGCTCGGGACGATCTTTCCGGTCTCGGAGACATACCCCTTCAGGGTGCCGAGATCCTTGTAGTCGATGTGGGTGACGCCTTCGGCAGTGAAGCGGCAAAACTTCTTGCGGCGCGAGAAGCGGCCACCGCCGCTGCCGCCGCCGCCCATGGGGCCGGGTGCTCTGCTGTTCATGAGTGATATTCCTGTGCGTTGACTTACGCGTTGTCCGGGCCGCCATCGCCCTCGGCGGGGCCGGCGGACTCATCGCGAATACGATCACGGCGGCGGCCGCCCGACTCGCCCTCCTCGTCGGCCGTCTTGGCCATCGGCGAGGGCTCGGTCACGGCGGAATCCATGCTCACCACCAGGTGACGCAGCACGGCGTCACTGAAGCGGAACGCGCCCGTCAGGTCGCCCAGGGTCTTCTGGTCGCACTCGATGTTCATGAGCACGTAGTGCGCCTTGTGCACCTTGGCGATGGGATAGGCGAGCTGCCGGCGACCCCAATCCTCGAGGCGGTGCACCTGGCCGGAGCCGGCGGCGATCATGCCCTTGTAGCGCTCGATCATCGCGGGCACCTGCTCGCTCTGATCGGGATGGACCAGGAATACGATCTCGTAGTGCCTCATGTGTCCTCCTCACGGATGAAAGCCGCCCGTCGCGAGGCTTGGCGGGGTGCGGCAAGGAGATTCCCGCCCACCGGAAGGCGCGGGCGAACCCCTCGGAAAGGGGGCGCGCAGGATACTGAAACCGCGGCGGAACTGCAATGAGCGAGGGGTCATGCGGTGCGCTGGCGCACCGCCTCGTAAAGAAGCATGCCGGCGGCCACGGAGACATTGAGGCTCTCCACCGACCCGAGCTGCGGCAGGCGCGCCGTCCAATCGCAGGTCTGTCGGGTCAGCTGCCGCAACCCCGCCCCTTCCGCCCCGAGAACCAGCACCACAGCGCCCCTGAGGTCCATCTCCTGGACCCGCTTTGAGCCGTCGGCATCCGCGCCGACGATCCAGAGTCCCGCGTCCTTGAGGAGCTTCAGGGTCCGAACGAGGTTCGTGACGGTCACCACGGGCGTGGTTTCCGCTGCGCCGGCGGCCACTTTACGCACCACGGGGGTGACGTGCGCGGCGCGGTCGCGAGGCACGATGACGGCCAGCGCGCCGCAGGCATCGGCCGTCCGCAGGCACGCGCCCAGATTATGAGGGTCCTGCACGCCATCGAGAGCCAGGATCAGCGGTGCTTGCGAGGTCTCCACGGCCGCCTGCACGGCCGCGAGGAGGTCGTCCTCCGTCCAGGGCGGCAGCGGTCTGATATCCGCGATGACGCCCTGGTGCGCGACGTCCCCGAGTCTCTGCTTGAGGGTCTGCGCATCGATCCGCTGCACGGGAATCTGCCTCGCGCGGGCGAGCTCGCCGATCTCGCGGGTCCGCGGATCGTCACGCCTCTCGGCCATCCTGACGGCGGTGACGCGCTCCGGATGCTTCTGCAGCATCACCCGCACGGCATGTATGCCGTAGATGGTCTGCGCACCCTGCCCCTGAGGCCTGCTGGCGTCGGAACCCTTCACGGCTCGCCGGCCAGATCGAGGTCCACCAGGCCCTCGATGGGATTGACCGCGGTCACGACGACTCTGACGTGCGAGCCGGTGCGCAGCCGCCGTCCCGTGCGCCTGCCCCGCCAGCCGTGGCCATGCTCCTCCATCTCATAGTCGTCGTCGCGAAGGTTGTCGATGTGCAGCAGGCCGTCCACCGCGACATCGAGAATCTGCACGAAACAGCCGAACTCGACCACCGTGGTGATGAGCCCCTGGAAGGTCTGGCCGATGCGCTCGAGCAGATAGCTGCACTTTAGATAGGTTGCGACGTAGCGGTCGGCCTCATCGGCCCGCTTCTCGAGCTTCGAGGTGCTCTCGCCGAGACCGGCGAGCTGCGGCGGCTCGTAGCGCACCGCGGCTCCCCCGGCAGCTCCGATCAGCGCCTTCAGGGTGCGATGGACCACCAGATCAGGGTAGCGCCGGATCGGCGAGGTGAAGTGCGCATAGTGCTCGAGCGCCAGTCCGAAATGGCCGATGTTGGCCGGCTGGTATACCGCCTGCGGCATGGCGCGCACGATGAGCGACTCGATGAAGGGGCGCTCCGCCGTATGGCCGAGGCGTCGCGCAATGGCCTGAAGATCCCGGGTGGTGACGGTCTGCGGCAGATGCGCGTCGATGTCGAGCGCCCGCAGCGTGCCCGTCAGCCGATCGAGCTTCTCGGGCTCGGGCTGACCATGCACCCGGTAGAGCGTCGGCGTGCGGGTCTTCTCGAGCTCCTCGGCGACCGCGATGTTGGCGAGGATCATGAACTCCTCGACCAGCCGGTGGGCGTCGTTGCGGGTGCGCAGCTCGATGCCTTTGACCCGCTCCGCGGAGTCGATCACGAACTCCGCCTCCGCCGCATCGAAGTCGAGCGCCCCGCGCTTGCCGCGAGCCTTGTGCAGCGCCCGGTAGGCGTCGACGAGCACCAGCAGCCGATCGGTCAGCGCTCCCAATTCCTCGCGCGCCGCCGGTCGCCCCTCGAACAGGGCAGCGTTGGCCAACGTATAGGTCAGCCGCGCCGCGGAGCGCATCACCGCCGGATAGAATCGCGCCGACTTCAGTACGCCCGTCCTGCTGATCACCATGTCCGCCGCGAAGCAGAGCCTGTCGACCTTCGGCGCGAGAGAGCAGAGGTGATCGGAGAGAGCCGTCGGCAACATGGGCAGCACGCGCGTCGGGAAGTAGACCGACGTACCCCGCTCCAGCGCTTCCGTGTCGATGGCGGTCCCAGGCCGGACGTAATGGCTGACATCCGCGATTGCTACGATCAGCCGAAAGCCCGCGGGATGCGGCTCCGCATAGATGGCATCGTCGAAGTCGCGCGCATCCTCACCGTCGATCGTCACCAGCGGCAGGTCCCTGAGATCCTCTCTACCCTCCGCCTCGCGCGGATCGACGTGGCTGCCCCAGGCCTGCGCTTCGCGCAGCGCGCTGGCGGAAAACTCGTGAGGCAGGTCGAATCGCGCGATGGCCGCTTCCGTGGCGAGCTCGACCGGTCGGTCGGGATCGAGCCGCCTCTCGATCCGAGCCTGGGGCGGTCTCGCCGCGCCGCCATGGCGTGTGATGCGCGCGATGACCCATTCACCGTTTCGAGCGCCGTTGAGCGCATCGTGCGCGATCGCGCACCGAAGCTGCAGGCGCCGATCAGCGGCCGTGACGAACGCGGCGCGACCCAGTACCTCGACGGTGCCCAGGAATGCATTGACCCCGTGCTCCACGACCTGCTCGACGGAGCCTGACCAGCGATTGCTGGCGTCCCGCGAAAGCCGCACGCGCAGCCGATCGCCATGCATGACGCCGCGCATCTCGGGCGGCGGCAGAAAGACGCTGTCCTTCATGCCTTCGACGCGCAGAAATCCGTAGCCGGCGCGGTGGGCGCTCACCTGGCCCTCGACCACGCCGCCGGCGTGGACAGCAGCCGAGGCTCGGCCGGGGGCGCGCGAAACCTGGTTCGACCGGCCACCCTGCCCCGGCTTCGGCGCCTCCGCGCGGCGCCGGCCGCCCATCGCGGTCTTGCTTCCGCCGCGTCCCTGCCCGTCCCCATGCCCATCCGCCCCCTTGTGGCGCAGCGCCGAAAGAGCCTTGGGATGAGGGCCGGCCTTGCGCTCGCGGCGCCCGAACTTGCCTCTACGCGCTTTCAATTGACAGCTCCCGACCCCCTGCGTAGATTGCGCGCGCCCGCGATGGGCATTCCGGTCGTCCTGCCCGGGTGGCGGAATTGGTAGACGCACTAGTTTCAGGTACTAGCGGGTAACACCGTGGAGGTTCGAGTCCTCTCCCGGGCACCA
>DASZYK010000032.1:0-4641 GCA_035545455.1 Steroidobacteraceae bacterium | reverse complement strand
GCATCACCCCGCAGCCGATCGAGACCATAGAGCGGGCGATCGTGGTGCTCGGGAGCGACGGGCGGCGCTCCGTGATGGCGGCCGCTCTGATGCAGCCGATTTTCCAGACTACAGACGCCGCGGGGTCGCCGCGGTTTCCGGAGCTCGTCTGGGACCATGCGGTGCGCTCCGCGCATGCGGCCATCCCATACGCCGCCATCGTGGAGCGGGCGAATGCGTTCGCGGCGGAGCTGCTGAGTCTCATCAGCGGACTCGCCGAGATCGTCCTGTTCCGGGCCGTCCTCGACCATTGCCGGCAGACGACCCCGCGCGAGCAGATCGATCCGCTGGCGATCGCGTCCATCCTCGATGCGAAATCTCCGGCGTTCGCCTGGCACATCGGCGCCGACTGGCGGCTCTCGGACGACATGCTGGCGGCTCTGGAGGAGCAGATGGCCTCGTCCGAGCCGGCCACCGCGCTCGGGCGCTCGCTGCGATTCGGCCGGCGCGCCGGCGCGCTGGCGGTGCTCCATGCCAACTCGGTCATCGATGACGACAGCGTCAGGATTTCGTTGCCGCCGTCCGGTCTCTCGCCCTCGCACCTCGAGTGCATGCTGGCGCGCCTCCTGCGTCCGCATGAGGATCCGAGGACTGCGGCGAGAGCGGCTTCGTGCTGATATCAGTCAGTGACAGGGGGGAGGCCTGGAGGTGCGCACCCAGCTCTCGCTCCGGCCGAACATCGGCAGGCCGACATAGCCGCGCAGGTGGAGGAGATTCCCGTCTGCCGTCATCCGGCCGCTGTAGGTGCGGCCGCTCTTCGGGTCGTAGAGATGTCCGCCGCGGGCCTGCCGCGGGTCGGCCTGCACGAAGCCCTCGCCGATCCGCAGTCCGCAAAGCGGACGGCTGCGCAGCTTCGGGTCGGGGTTGTGTATGTCCCGGGTGGGATGATTTCCCGCCGCGAGCTGCACGATCTCGACGCAGAGCCGGCGGTCGCAGGGCGCAACGCGAATGACGGAGCCGCCCGGCTCCCGCCAGTAACCCGTGACAGCGGGAGCCTGCGCGTACGCCGCGGCCGTGGCGAGCGTCGCAACGAGCAGCAACATGAGGCGAGGCCGCGACCGCGTGCGCATGAGCTCAGCCCGGTGTTGCCCCTTCGATGCCGTGCCGCGCCAGCGACTCGCGCACGAAGCCTGACGCTCTTGCGTCGTCGACGAAATCCCGCAGATAGCGGGCCGCGGCCTCTCCGCGGGTCCTGGCGACACCCATCGCCTGCCGGATGACCATGAAGGGCTCGTCGATCAGCCTGAGGCCGGGGTGACGCGCGGCATCGGCCTGAAGCTGCTGTTTGACTCCGGCCGCCACCTCCAGCTGCCGCTCGATGAAGGCATCTACGACAGCGGGCGAGGTCGGCACCCGGATGATCGTCGCCCGCTCGAGCTCGCGAGTGAGGAAGAGGTCGTAAGCGCTGCCGGCGCCCACGACTACGCGCATGCGCGGATCGTCCACCTGGTTGTTGTCGGTGATCGGGCTGTCCTGGCGGACGAGATAACATCCTTCGATGAGGACGTAAGGCGCGGTGAACGCGATCCCCGCTCCCCGCACCGGATCGATGGCGAAGAAACCGACGTCGGCGCCGCCCGCCATGACGGCGTCCACCGCCTTCGCGGCGGCCTCGACGACGATCAGCTCCGGCTGCGCGCCGAGGCGTCGCGCGAGCTCATGCGCGAGGTCGACCGATACACCTCGGGGAGCCCCGGTGCGCGCATCGAGGCTCGCCAGAATCGGATTGCCGACGTTGATCGTCGCGCGCAGCCTGCCGCCGGGCGCCAGCGCCGCAAGGACGGATTCAGCGGAAATCGGTCGTTCCATCGTTCTCCTGGTGAACGTTCAGCAGCGTCCTGCCGCTATCGGCCGGGCCGCTGGCGGAAGGGGCGTCATCGGATGATGCGCGCAGCGGATGAAGGATTCCACCAGGCCGGGCGAGAGGCGGATGCCGCGGGTCTCAGGATGATGGCGCTATAAATCACATGGGAGCGGTCACATATCGAGGCGGAGACGCTATAATTCCGCGCGGGAGTTCGGTTGCGGAGGCTCTCACGATGAGGCGACAGCAAGGCGGCCGGACCAGGCCCTGCGCCGCATTGCATGGCGCAGTGCTGATCGGACTGGTGGCGGTGCTGTCGGCGGGCCGCTGTCGCGCGGCGACGCTGCAGCCCGCGTCCCCGACGGTGCGCGTCTCGCAAGGCGCGTTGGCTGGATTCAGACAGGGATCCGTCAATACCTTCCTCGGTGTTCCCTACGCCGCGCCGCCCATCGGCCGAAACCGCTGGCGCGCGCCACAGCCCGCGCTTCACTGGCCGGGCGTGCGTCCCGCGACACGGTTCGCCGCGAGCTGTTGGCAGAGCATGACTCCCGGCGGCGTCGGTCCCTGGACCCATGAATACATGCCTCAGGGCCGGGCGAGCGAGGATTGTCTGTATCTCAATGTCTGGACTCCTGCCGACCCGGCGGAGCGGCGGCTTCCGGTGCTGGTCTGGATCCCGGGCGGCGGGTTCGTGGCCGGCTCGGGATCGGCGGCGGTATACGACGGTAGCAGGTTCGCCGAGCACGATATCGTCGTAGTCACGATCAATTATCGCGTCGGCCTGCTCGGCTTTTTCGTGACGCCGGCGCTTGCGGCGGAAGCGGCACGCGAGCATGCGCCGGCCGGGAACTACGGCCTGCAGGACATGATCGCGGCGCTGCGATGGGTGCATCAAAACATCGCCGCATTCGGCGGCGATCCGAGCGCCATCACCGTCGGCGGCCAGTCGGCCGGCGCGATGGCCGTGCACGACCTGATCGTCTCGCCGCTCGCCGCCGGACTCTTCGCGCGCGCGATCGCGGAAAGCGGACTGCCCGACACCACGCCGGCGCCCTCGCTGGCCGAAGCGGAGAAGGCCGGTGACGGATTTGCGCGGGCCAAGGGAGCCCCGACGCTCGCGGCGCTGCGGGCGCTGACGCCTCAGGAGCTGTCGACGACCGAGCCGGCCATGCAGGGACCGCTGCTCGTCCCGATCGTCGATGGGATGCTGCTTCCCGCGCGGCCCGACACACTCCTGGCCAAGGGCAAGCTCGCGGACGTGCCCGTTCTCGCGGGGATCGACGCCGACGAGGCCACCGCCTTCTCCGGTCCCATCCTGACATCGATGAGCCGCGGCGCCTGGAATACGCTGCTCGAGGAGAAGTTCGGTGCGCTGGCGCCGCGATTCGCGCCGCTCTATCCGGCGGGCACCGGCGCCGAGCGCGCGCGCTCGGCGCGGCAGCTGCGTCGCGATCTCGGACTGGCCGCGTTCCGGCACTGGAGCCGCGCATGGCTGCCGCACGCCCGGAGCCCGGCGTACGGATATCTCTTCGATCACCTCGAGCCGGGTCCCGAATCCGGCCGCTGGGGCATCTTCCATTCCTCCGAGCTGCCGTACGTCTTCGGCACGCTCGCTGCCGCGCCGGAGCGGCGCTTCACCGCCTCCGACAGGGCGCTGGCGCGCACTCTGTCGCGGTATTGGGCCAACTTCATACGAACCGGCAATCCGAACGGACCCGGACTTCCTCCCTGGCCGCGGATGGAGGAGCCCCATCCGCGGATCATGCGCCTCGGGGATCGTCCGGCGCCGCGGCCCATCCTGCCCGCGCGCAAGCTGCAAGCCATGAAGTCGTTCCTGGCCCGGGGCGGCAAGCCGGGGATCTTCTGACCGCGGTCAGGTCAGATCGCCAGCGTCAGGCTGATGGGACAGTGATCGCTCCCCATCACATCGGCGTGAATTTCCGCCGCCTTGACGGCTTTCCTCAGGCTGGCGGATACCAGGAAATAATCGATTCTCCACCCGACGTTGCGCGCGCGCGAGTTGGCGAAGCGGCTCCACCAGGTGTAATGCCCGTTGCCCTGTTTGAAGAGGCGCAGGGTGTCGACGAACCCGGCATCGATGAAGCTCTGGAAGCCCGCGCGCTCCTCGTCGGTGAAGCCCTTCTTGCCGCGGTTGGGCTTGGGGTTGGCGAGGTCGAGCTCGGTGTGCGCGACGTTGAGATCGCCGCAGAAGACCACCGGCTTCTTCTTCTCGAGCTGGCGGCAGTAGGCGAGGAACGCCGGGTCCCAGTGCTCGTGGCGCAGCGCCAGGCGGCTCAGGTCGTCCTTGGCGTTCGGGGTATAGACGGTCACCACGTACATCCTGGGGAATTCCGCGGTGATGACGCGGCCTTCCTCGCTGCTGTCGCGCTCGAGCTCGTCGGCGAACCGGTAGCGCCTGGCGAATGCCTTCGGAAAGCCGTTGATCACCTCGATGGGCCTGGTCCTCGAGAAGATCGCGGTGCCCGAGTAACCCTTCCTGACGGCGGAGTTCCAGTACTCGTGATAATCGGGCAGGTCGATGTCGATCTGGCCCCGCTCCGCCTTCGTTTCCTGCAGACACAGCACGTCCGGCTTGTGCGCCCGGATGAAGCTCTGCAGGTGGCCTTTGTTGATCACGGCGCGGATGCCGTTGACGTTCCAGGAGTAGAGTCGCATGGCAGGGTGAGTGTACAGGCGGAGCCCGAGCTGCGCGCGAGTGTAAGCTGCGGCCGCGCGCGGCGCGAGAGCGCGGGCTCAGTGCTTCGCGCCGGGGTGATCGGCAGCTCGCGAAGAGATCA
>DASZYK010000031.1:0-8449 GCA_035545455.1 Steroidobacteraceae bacterium | reverse complement strand
AGCCGCCGGACGAGCGATGACTTCCCGACACCCGACTGTCCGACCAGCGCCGCGACCTCCCCGGCGCATGCCGCGAGCAGATCATCGATCCCCTGGCCGGTCTTCGCCGAGGCCGCGATGCAGGGATAGCCCGCCGCCGAGTAGACGTCGAGTTGGCTCCGCAGCGCCGCATCCAGATCGAGCTCCGCCTTGTTGAGCACGAGCGTGGCGGCGACGCCGGCGGACTCGGCGGCGGCGATATAGCGGTCGGCCACGAACGGATCGGCGGCCGGCAGCGGCGCGATCACGATCAACAGCCGCGTCAGATTGGCGAGCACCGGCTCCGCTCCGCCGCGCGCGTTCGACCGGTACAGGGCCGTGCGCCGGGGCAGAACTTCGACGACGTGCACCTCGCCATGGCGAGCGTCGTTGCGGCAGCGTACCTCGTCGCCACACACCGCTCCGAGGTCCCGCCCGAAGGGACGCGCCCTGACCGCGCGGCCGGACGCGTCCCGGACCAGGAGGTGGCGGCCAAAAGCGGCGATTACGCGCGCATCGAAGGTTGCTACACTCACTGTATGCCGAGCGCCGACAATCTGATCTGGATCGACCTGGAAATGACGGGCCTCAAGCCCGACACGGACTCTATCATCGAGATCGCCACGATCGTCACCGACAAGGAGCTCACCATCCTAGCGGAGGGTCCGGTCATGGCGATCCACCAGCCCGCCGAGGTGCTGGCGGGCATGGATGACTGGAATCAACGCCAGCACGGCTCCTCGGGGCTGCTGTCGCGCGTGCGTGCAAGCCGCATCAGCGTGCCGGAGGCGGAAGCCCGCACCCTCGAGTTCCTGGCTCCGCTCGTGCCGCCCGGCGCCTCGCCGATGTGCGGCAACAGCATCTGCCAGGACCGGCGCTTTCTCGCCCGCTGCATGCCGCATCTCGAGAAGTTCTTCCACTATCGCAACCTGGATGTCAGCACCCTGAAGGAGCTGGCGCGGCGCTGGGCGCCCGATGTCGCGGCGGCCGTGTCCAAGCAGAGCTCGCACCTGGCGCTGGCGGACATCCGCGAGTCGATCGAGGAGCTGCGCCATTACCGCGCGCGGCTCTTTGCTCCGGCCTACTCGGGCGCTACGGGGTCTTAGACGCTCCCGCCGGCTCACCGGCCAGGAAGAGCCATGTCTCCACCACCGTGTCGGGGTTGAGGGACATGCTCTCGATGCCCTGGTCGACCAGCCAGCGCGCGAGATCGGGATGGTCGGAGGGACCCTGGCCGCAGATGCCGATGTACTTGCCGCGCCGCCGGCAGGCGGCGATCGCCATGGCGAGCAGGCGCTTGACCGCCTCGTCGCGCTCGTCGAAGTGCTGCGCCACGATGGCGGAGTCCCGATCGAGGCCGAGAGTCAGCTGCGTGAGGTCGTTCGAGCCGATCGACATGCCGTCGAAGTGCTCGAGATACTCGTCGGCGAGCAGGGCGTTGGTCGGCAGCTCGCACATCATGATGACCTTGAGGCCGTTCTCGCCCCGCCCGAGGCCGTTCAGGGCCATCAGCTCGGTCACTGTCTTCGCCTCCCTGACGCTGCGCACGAAGGGGACCATCACCTGCACGTTGGTGAGGCCCATCAGCTCGCGCACACGCTTGAGCGCGCGGCACTCGAGCTCGAAGCAGGGGCGGAAGCTCTCGTCGACATAGCGCGCGGCGCCGCGGAAGCCGAGCATCGGGTTCTCCTCTTCCGGCTCGTAGCGGCCGCCGCCGATGAGGTTCGCGTACTCGTTGGATTTGAAATCCGACAGGCGCACGATCACCGGCTCCGGCGCGAACGCCGCGGCGATCTGCGCAATGCCCTCGGCGAGCTTCTCGACGTAGAAGCTGACCGGGTCGGCATAACCGGCCATCTGGCTCCTGATCTGCGCCTTGAGGTCGTCGTCCAGCCGCTCGTACTCCAGCAGCGCCCGCGGGTGCACGCCGATCATGCGATTGACGATGAACTCCAGCCGCGCGAGGCCGACGCCGCGGTTGGGAATCCCCGCGAAATCGAACGCCCGATCCGGGTTGCCGACGTTCATCATGATCTTCACCGGGATCTTCGGCAGCGAGTCGAGCTCGATCTGCCGGCGCTCGTACTCGAGCAGGCCCGCGTAGACGAAGCCCGTGTCCCCCTCGGCGCAGGACACCGTGACCTCCTGTCCCTCGCGGATCTTCTGCGTGGCATCGCCGCAGCCGACCACGGCCGGAATGCCGAGCTCGCGCGCGATGATCGCTGCGTGGCAGGTGCGGCCGCCCCGATTGGTCACGATCGCGGCCGCGCGCTTCATGACCGGCTCCCAGTCGGGATCCGTCATGTCGGCGACCAGCACGTCGCCCGCCTGCACGCGCGCCATCTCGCCGACATCCCGGATGACTCGCGCGGGTCCGGATCCGATCCGCTGGCCGATGCTGCGGCCGGTGCTCAGGACCTGCGAGCGCGACTTCAGCGAGAAGCGCTGGATGGTGCGCCCGGCGCGGCTCTGCACGGTCTCGGGACGGGCCTGCAGGATGAAGATCTCGCCGGTGGTCCCGTCCTTGCCCCACTCGATGTCCATCGGCTGGCGGTAATGCTCCTCGATGATCAGCGCCTGCCGGGCGAGCGATGTCAGATCATCGTCGGTCAGGCAGAAGCGTGCCCGCTCGGCGTCCGGCACCGCCACGGTGCGCACCCGCTCGCCCGAGTCCGGCGGCGCATACACCATCTTGATCGCCTTGGCACCGAGGTTGCGGCGCAGCACCGGGTGCCTGCCGGCCCGCAGCGCCGGCTTGTAGACATAGAACTCGTCCGGATTGACCGCGCCCTGCACCACGGTCTCCCCCAGCCCGTAGGAAGCCGTTATGAAGACGACATCGCGGAACCCGGAGTCGGTATCGAGCGTGAACATGACACCGCTCGCGCCGAGATCGCTGCGCACCATGTGCTGCACGCCCGCTGATAGCGCTACCGCGCCATGATCGAAGCCCTGGTGGACGCGGTAGGAAATGGCCCTGTCATTGAAGAGCGACGCGAACACCTCGTGCATCGCCTCGAGCACCCGCGCCTCGCCGCGGACGTTGAGGAAGGTCTCCTGCTGCCCGGCGAAGGAGGCATCGGGCAGGTCCTCCGCCGTCGCCGAGGAGCGCACGGCAACGGCGATGTCGGCGCCGCCGCTCATGCGCCGCAGCTCGTCCTTCACCGCCTGTTGCAGCGCGGGAGGGAAGGGCGTCGAGAGCACCCATTGGCGGATGCGCGCGCCGGCGGCCGCCAGGCGGGTCACATCGTCCACGTCGAGGGAGGCGAGCTCCGCGCGAATGCGTGCGCCGAGCCCGTCCTGCTCGAGAAATTCCCTGAAAGCGTGCGCGGTGGTGGCGAATCCGCCCGGCACGTGCAGGCCGAGCTTGGCGAGCGAGCCGATCATCTCGCCGAGCGAGGCGTTCTTGCCGCCCACGCGGTCCAAGTCGCCCATGCCTAACCGCTCGAAGGGGATGACGTATGCGTTCAAGGGGACTCCGCTTGCTCCGCGCCGCGCGCGGTGGAACACTTGGGGCAGGATCTTAAACAATCAGGCAGCCGGGCTGCACGCAGTGAGCCGCCGAACCGTATTCTTCGTGTCGGACCAGACGGGAGTGACCGCGGAAACGCTGGGTCACAGCCTCATGACGCAGTTCGAGGGCCTGCCGTTTCGGCCCGTGACTTTGCCATTTGTGTCGACCCTTGACAAGGCGGAGGAGGCGGTACGGAGGATCGACCGCGCGGCCGAGGAGGAGGGCGTCCGGCCGATCGTATTCAGCACGCTCGTACAGGATGAGCTGCGCGACGTGGTGATGCGGGCGAACGGCCTCTTTCTCGATTTCTTCGCCGCCTTCGTCGGCCCTCTGGAGCGCGAGCTCAACACCCGCTCGACCCACCGGGCCGGCCGCGCGCACGGCATCGCCGATCTGAGCGCCTATACGGCGCGCATCAATGCCACCAACTTCGCATTGGCGAACGATGATGGCACCGGCGGCGATTATGCGCATGCCGATGTCATACTGATCGGCGTCTCCCGCTCGGGGAAGACTCCGACATGTCTCTATCTGGCGCTGCAATACGGCGTGTTCGCGGCCAATTACCCGCTCACCGAGGAGGACCTCGAGTCCGGACAGCTTCCGGTCCGGCTCGAGCCGCACCGTCGCAAGCTTTATGCCCTCACCATCAAGCCGGACCGCCTGCAACAGATCCGCAACGAGCGCCGGCCCCAGAGCCGCTACGCCTCGCAGCAGCAGGTGCGCTACGAGGTGCGTGCCGCGGAGGCGCTGATCGCGCGTCTGCGCATCCCCGCGCTCGACACCACGGAGTGCTCGATCGAGGAGATCGCCAGCCGCATACTCAACACCACCGGCATCGAGCGCCGGCTGCGGCCGTAGCGTTCCCCGGGCATCTCGTCGCCGGAGTCGCAGCTTCGGGGGTTCCCCGCCCGGCGTCGGCGCTCGGTGACGCGCAGGCGCGTGCAAGTTCCGTGCTGAAAGTTCCGCGGCACGGGTCGAAAAAACCAGCCCTGCACGGCTTGCAGAGTCACCGACGTACGTTATAGTCGGGGCGATGCTCGATGACACCCTGACACGAGTCTCCTGGCGCGCGCGGCCGCGCAGCTTCGTCGCGCTCATGAGCCTTTACGAGAGCAATTTCATCCGCCTCGGCTGGCTCGCGGGGGATCTCGCGCTTCTCACGGGCCGGCACCTCTCGCAGGTGGCCGGGGATTGTGACCTCCTCCTCACCGTGACGGGGCGCTCGCCCTACACCACCACCGCCCACCTCACCTACGTCCTGCCCGAGGGCGCGGGCGCCGTCGCCTACCCTGATATGCGCCTCTGCATCTACCACGATGCGTATCTCGTCGAGGCGCAGGAGTGGGCGGCCGGGCAGGGCCGGCCGCTCCCCAGGGCACTGCGCATGCCCCCTCAAACCCGCGCCGGCGAGCCGGACGAGCCCTCTGTGACGCGCCGCCGCGCTGGGCGGGCGAGCCGGGAAACCTCGAGGAAACCGGAGCGTGAACTGGATCAGCGCTGGGCACGCAACATGATGTTAAACAAGTGGCTGGAATACTGCGCGGAGCGGGGGCATCGCTTCTCAACGGCTACGAGGGTCACCGCCGCCGAATGAGAACCGGCGGCCCGCCGCCGTTCGTCTCATGATGGCGCTTCGACAGCTCGGCTTCCTGAAGCTCAATTTCCGCCGCGAGGAGCCCGCGGAGGAAGACCGGCGCGTGCTCGCCCTGTTCCGCAACCGCGCGGAGCTGAAGAAGGCGTATGGCGAGCTCGAGGAGGAGATCTACCGCCTCAAGGACCGCATCAAGCAGCAGGAGGGCGCGACCCAGCGCGTGCAGGAGATGCTGAGCACGCTCGAGGGGCGGCTGGGTCTCTCGGAGACGGCTTTTCCGGCGCTCGTGTTCCATCAGCTTCGCCGGCTCTGGCAGACCGGCAACTCTCTCGTCGAGCGCTTCGTGGCGGAGCTTGCCGCCCAACAGGAAGAGCGCGAGCGCCGCCAGCATCTGGCAGAGCACAACCGCCGCACGTTCGCGAAGCGGCAGGCCGCGGATCAGCGGCTGCGCGGCGCACAGCAGCTGGCGGCGGAGGAGTCCGCGCGGCTCGGCGATCTGCAGGGTCAGCGGGCGCAGCTGCGGCGGTTCTGGCATTACTTCAGGCGCCGGGCGCTCGAGCACGCGATCTCACGCGCGCGCGCGGCGGCCGCCACCGCGGATCTGTCTCTCGCCGCGGCCCGCGAGGCCGCCGAGGAAGTGGCGCGCGAGCCGGTGCCCGAGTTCCCGGGACTCTCCCTGGATGCGAGACGCGCGATCAACATCGCGGCGATCGCGTACGCCGAGGTGCTCTGTCTGCGGCTCGCCCGCACGCAGCTCGTCATGCAGGCGCGCGAGGCCACGCGTCACCGCGAGGTGACGGACGAATACGGCTCGCGTGCGGAGTGCGAGGCGCTCATGCGGCAGATCGAGCGCGCGGACGGGCTTCTGCGCGGGCGGACCAACCTGACTCAGGAGGTCAAGCAGAGATCGGAGCGCCTGCGGCAGGTGGCCCGTTACCGCGCGGCGACGGATGCGGTGCCGACGGCCGAATCGCTCGCGTTCTCGGAGGGAGATGCGCTGGGAGGGGAGCCGGGCGGCCTGCTGGCGGCCCGCATGCCGAACGTGCTCGCCGAGGACATCTGGGACCTCTACCGCGTCCTGCTGCGGTAGTTGAAAACGCCTGCGGCGTGGGCACCTCCTTGTGCCCGCGCGTCCGTCACGAGCCGCTCTGGCCGACGGTGCTGGCGGTCTTCTCGACCGGCAGGCCCGAGTGATCGAGCGCGATCATGTCAGCCGTGATGTCGGCCGCCTGATCGAGGATCACGTCCGGAATCTTGTCCTTGGCCTTGTCGATCTGCTCCGGGCTGGTGAGCGGCGGCAGCCCGAGCGCGGCGCGGCGCTTGTTGTCGAGTGACAGCAGCGTCTTGTCGTCGCGGGTCCGCTCCTCGCGCCGCTGCGTCAGGTTCAGGGAGACCGTGTGCCTGGCGCGCATGGCGTCGACGGTCTGGATGTCAGCGAGCAGCCACTGATAGTTCGGGTCGCGCTGAGCGCGCGCCACCTCCTCGGCGTCGAGCTGCGGGATCGACGGCACGGCCGACATCCCGGTGCTGGTCTTGAACGGCACGCCCGAGATGCGATCCCAGGGCAGTGAGTCCGGCTGATCGGCCTCCCCCACCACCTTCGGGTCGATCGGGGAGGGAAGCGTCACGTCCGGCACCACGCCGCGGTGCTGCGTGCTCTCGCCCGTGATGCGGTAGAACTTGCCGATGGTGACGGTGAGCTGCCCGTCGACCGGCTTGTCGCTCCACCGGTCGAGCGGCACCAGGTTCTGGACCGTGCCCTTGCCGAAGGTGTTCTGGCCGATGATCAGGCCCCGGTGATAGTCCTGAATGGCGCCGGCGAAGATCTCCGAGGCCGATGCGCTGAAGCGGTTCACCAGCACGGCGAGCGGCCCGGTGTAGGCGGGAGCCTGCTCCGGATCATCGAGCACCTCGATGTGCCCGCTGCGGTCGCGCAGCTGCACGACCGGGCCATGCTGGATGAAGAGGCCCGTGAGGGCGGTCGCCTCCGGCAGGTAGCCGCCGCCGTTGTCGCGCAGGTCGAGCACCAGCCCGTCGATGTGCTGGGCTTCGAGCTTCTGCAGCAGCCGCAGCACGTCGCGGGTGGTGCTGCGATAGTTGGGGTCGCCGGCGTTCTCCGCGGCGATGTCCTCGTAGAAGCTCGGCACCGTGATCACGCCGATCCTGTAGGTGCGGCCGCCGTCGGTCACGGTCTTGAGCTCGCTGTGGGCCTCCTGAGCCTTCAGCGTCACCTTGTTGCGGACGAACTCCAGGACCTTCTCCTTGGATCCGGGCGGCGCGCCCGCCGGCAGCACCTGCAGCCGCACCGCGGTGCCCGCCTTGCCGCGAATCAGCTGCACCACGTCATCGAGCCGCCAGCCCACGACGTCCGTCAAGGGTCCTCCGGGGCCCTGGCCGACACCCGTGATGCGGTCATTCTGCTTGAGCGTGCCGGCGGTGGCCGCCGGGCCGCCCTGGATGACGTTCATCACGGTCACGTAGTTGTCGATGAGCTGCAGCGAGGCGCCGATGCCCTCGTAATTGAGGCTCATCTGGATGCGGTACTCCTCGGAGTTGAGGGGCGAGAAGTAGCTCGTGTGCGGATCGTAGGTCCGCGCGTAGGCGTTCATCAGGTCCTCGAACACGTCCCCGGGCTTGATCTGATCCACGCGCTGGATGACGGTCTGATAGCGCTTGCGCAGCGACTCGGCCGCCTGCGGCCAGGTCTTGCCCGCGAGCATCAGCGCCAGGACATCGTTGGTGACGCGCTTCTTCCAGAGCTGGTCCATGTCGGCCTCGGTCGCGGGCCAGCTCGCATGCTCGCGGTCGAAGTCGTAGCTCGCCGTGGTGTTCAGGTCCGGCTGCGACTTCAACAGGCTGATCGCGTACTGCATCCGCTCGCGGTTGCGCTGCTTGAAGCGGTCGAAGATGAGGTAGCCCGGGTCGATGTCCCCGGTGTGGATCATGTCGTCGAACTTGTCCTGATAGACGGCGAATTCCTGCACGTCGCTCGCGAGGAAATAGCTGTGCTCCGGGTCGAGGAACTGCAGGTAGCGCTGGAACACCTGCCGGGAGAAGTCGTCGTTGATGACTTCCCGGCTGTAGTGGGTCTCCTCCAGGATGCGGCCGATCTTGCGGGCGATGGCGCGCTGATCGTCGGTCGGCGCGAGCGAGCCCGGCGGCAGGATCGAGGCGGCGGTGGCGGGCGAGCGCAGCGCGGCGTCCGTCCCGGCGAGCACCAGAACCGAGAGAATGGTGAGGGCGAGCCATCCGAGCGGGCGGCGGAGAGTCTTGAACATCTGAAGGGTGCTCGTGGAGTCCTGGGGGACGTGAGAAAGGGGGTT
>DASZYK010000030.1:0-5274 GCA_035545455.1 Steroidobacteraceae bacterium | reverse complement strand
GATACCGGCTTCGTGCGCCGCCTCGACCATCTGCGCTCGCACGGCATGGCGGCGAAGCTGCATCTGGCGCTCGATCGGGCGCCGGACTTCCGGGGACTGGAAGGTCGGGCTCCCGGCGGGCGCATCGTGCTGGCGCCGTCCCCGGGGGCCATCGAGAGAGCCTACAATCACGCCAAATACGGCGAGTTCTCGGCATCGCCGATCCTCGAGATCGTGGTGCCCACGGCTGCCGATCCGCAGCTCGCGCCGCCCGGCAGGCACGTGCTCTCGGCGGTGGTGCAGTACGCGCCTTACCGCCTCGCCGCGGGCTGGGAGGGCGAGCGGCGCCGCTTCCTCGACCTCATCCTGGCCACCCTCGAGAGCCACGCGCCGGGGCTGCGCGAATCGGTCGTCGCCGCGGAGCTCCTCACGCCCGCCGACATCGAGGCGCAATTCCGCATCAGCGGCGGACACTGGCACCACGCCGAGCTCGCGCTGGATCAATTCTTCATGGTGCGGCCGGTGGCCGGGGCCGCGCAGTACCGCGCGCCCGTCGGCGGCCTCTATCTCTGCGGCGCCGGCTGCCATCCGGGCGGCGGCGTCATGGGCATCGCCGGGCGCAACGCGGCGCGGCGGATCCTGAAGGAGGCGGCCTGAGATGCTGACCGAGAGCGAGCCGCATTTTCGCCAGCCTCTGCTGAAGACGCCGTTCCACGAGCGGATGCGCGCCCTCAGCCAGCTCGACAGCTTCATCCCGTGGGCGGGATACACCACGGTCGATGTCTTCACGAGCGTCGAGCAGGAGTACTTTGCGATCCGCAACGGCGCCTCGCTCTACGACCTGACGCCGATGGTGAAATACCGCATCGCGGGCCCGGACGCCGCCCGTTACCTCGAGCGGCTGATGACGCGCAACATCGGCAAGATCCGGCCGGGCAGGGTTGCCTACTGCATCTGGTGCGACGATGCCGGTCAGCTGATCGACGATGGCACGCTGTTCCGCCTCGATGAGTCGGAATGGCGGCTCTGCGCGGCCGAGCATCAGCTCGATTGGCTGCTCGACTCCGGCATCGGCTTCGACGTGCGCATCGAGGAGGTGACGGCCGAGATCGCGGCGCTCGCGCTGCAGGGTCCGTGCTCCTGCTGGGTGCTGCGGACGCTGGGATTGGCCGGCATCGAGACGCTCGCTCCCTTCGAGATGAGGCGCTGCTCCCTGCCCGGCGATCCGCCGTCGCGCGAGCCTTCGATGCTCGTATCCCGCACCGGATTCACGGGTGATCTCGGCTATGAGCTGTGGGTGGACCCGGCGGATGCGGAGCGCCTGTGGGACGGCCTGATGGAAGCCGGCCGCATCCGTACGATCAGGCCCGTCGGCTCCAGGGCGCTCAACATCGCGCGCCTGGAGGCCGGATTCCTGCTGCCCAACCTCGATTTCGTGTCGAGCGCGCGCACGCTTCGCGAGCGCACCTCGCGCTCGCCATTGGAGCTCGGGCTCGGTTGGCTCGTGGACTTCGAGAAGGGGCATTTCACCGGCCGCCGGGCGCTGCTCGAGGAGAGCCGCGCCAGGCCGCGGCGCCGCCTCGTGGGACTCGACATCGAGGGCACGAAGCCCGCGCACAACGCGCTGCTCTACGCCGCTCGGTCCGCACGGCGCGAGGTAGGCAGCGTGACTTCCGCCGCCTGGTCACCGACCTGCAAGCGCAACATCGCGCTCGCGATGCTCGCGGCGCCGCACTTCGACATCGGGCGCGAGGTCTGGGCGGAGATCTACTTGAACCGGGAGCTCACCTGGGAGCGGCGCATGGTGCGCGCCCGGGTCGTCGAGCGTCCGTTCTTCGCTCCGGCGAGGCGGCGCGCCACGCCGGCCGGCGATTTCTGACGGCATGGCCGGCACACCCGACGGTGGACGGCGCGCCGCCGTCCGGGTATGTTGGTCCGGGGACGGCAGCAGCAGGGCGCCATCGTGATCACCACCGCGCTCAAGGCGGACGGCGGACGGCCGTGGCTGGATCCGGAGGCGAGGCCGCAGATCGTCATCGAGGGAGTGACCAAGACCTTCGGCGGCGTCACCGCGGTCGACAACGTCAGCCTCGGCATCTATCAGGGCGAGATATTCGCGCTCGTCGGCGCATCGGGCTGTGGCAAGACGACGTTGCTGCGCATGCTGGCGGGATTCGAGCGCCAATCGAGCGGGCGCATCACCATCGACGGCGTCGAGATGAGCGATGTCCCGCCGCACGAGCGCCCGGTGAACATGATGTTCCAGTCGTACGCGCTCTTTCCGCACATGACGGTCGAGAGCAACGTCGGCTACGGAATCCGGCGCCTGCCGCTCGAGCGCGCCGAGCGCAAGCGGCGCATCGAGCAGGCGCTCGAGATGGTGCAGCTCGGCCATCTCGCCCAGCGCAAGCCGCACCAGCTCTCGGGAGGACAACGGCAGCGCGTCGCTCTGGCCCGCGCCCTCATCCGCCGTCCCAAGGTGCTGCTGCTCGATGAGCCGCTCTCGGCGCTCGACAAGAAGCTGCGCGAGAAGACTCAGTTCGAGCTGATGGATCTGCAGTATGAGGTGGGCATCACGTTCATCGTCGTGACGCACGACCAGGACGAGGCCATGGCGCTGGCGTCCCGCATCGCCGTGATGGACCGCGGCAAGGTCATGCAGGTCGGCACGCCCTCCGAGATCTATGAATTTCCGCAGAGCCGCTTCGTCGCCGATTTCGTCGGCACCACGAATCTCTTCGAAGGCACGGTGACGGCGGCCGAGCCCGGGATGGTGACCGTCCATTGTCCGGAGACCGCCTGTGAGCTCAGGGTCGACGATGTCGGGCGCTTCTCCCCCGGACAGCGGGTGTGGGTTGCGCTGCGTCCGGAGAAGATCCGCCTGAGCAAGCAGCCGGCGGGCACGGCCCGGGTCAACGAGCTGCGCGGCGTCGTCTGGGAGCTCGGATACCTCGGCAACCGATCGACGTACCAGATCAAGATGGCGAGCGGGAAGCTGGTGACGGTGCTGTCGCAGAACGAGCGGCGCACCTCGGAGTGGACGATCGACTGGAGCGATGAGGTCTACATGAGCTGGCAGGCCGACGCGGCCGTCATCCTGCAGGCATAGCCTATTGATGATCGCGTGGAATCGTCTTCTTCCACGTCCTGGTGATGACCACCTTGCCATCACGCAGCAGCGTACGCGTGTAGCGATAGTAGAAGCTGTGCAGGTCGCTCCGGACCGAAAGGTGGCCGCGCCAGGTCAACGTGTGAGCGCCGACGTGTTGCACGTTCACGATGTCACCGACGTCGGTCGCATCGGCGGGATGCGCGTCATCGACCGTGTAAGTCAGCTTTTCCGCATCGTGAAATAGGCCCCACGGGTAGTGGACGTCGTATCCGCCTTGCCAGACGACGCGGGCGTGACCGTTCTCATCCCGCTCGATCTTGTATGATCCGGGCCAATCGAAGCCGCCGCCGGTGATGTCCGCTGGCTTCTCGACCGGACTCGGCGGCGACAGCAGGGACGAAGGAGGGGCACTTCCCTCGAGGGGGACCCGCGGCAGATCGATCCACGACGCCCCGGTGCCGCCCAGCTCGACCGTGGTGTCCATCGCATGAGGCGTCGGCCAGAGCGTCGGCCACATGGCATTGGACAGGGCGAGTCGGATGCGGTGTCCCTTGGGAAACACGTAGGAGGCAAGGTGCAGGTCGAAGGAGAACGTCTCGGGCTTGCCGGGCTCGAGATCCTTCGGGTGAGCCATCGAGTCCCGTTGGGCACCGTTCATGTCCGCACCCGTCACGAGCGTGACGCGGCCGTCCGGGGCGACATCCTCCAGGCGCGCGACCCAATCCGCGAGCGGCGCGCTCGCAGTCGCAAGCAGCCTGACGTGGGGGAAACCCATGATGGCGGTGTCCCGCGGCAGCGGCTCAGTGTCATAGACGAGGCTGTACGCGTCGAACGGGCGCATGTCGGGATGCAGATCTCCCCACCAGAAGATGCCGCTTTCCGCGCCTGCCGACGGCACATACCGCAGATCGTCGCGGCCGGATTTCCGTGCCTCGTGTCGCAGCGCGTGATCCGGCTGCAGGAATAGCCGCTTCCGATGAGTCTCTCGAGGAGGCCATCCGTCATAGGCGCGCCAGACTCCGGGGATGGTCCGATCCTGGGGGCCGGGCGGGTACCAGTGCTGCAGGTAGATCATCAGCCTGGGATCGGCCATGATCCCCGTGTCCCGTCCCTTCAGCCAATAATCGAACCAGCGCACCGCCTGTCCGCGCCAGTCGTAGAGCGGTCCGTAGTCGCTGTCGCTCGGCCACGCGTGGTTCCAGGGACCGATCCACGCCTTCACGGGCGCGCTGACCTGCTCGAGCATGCGCGGGATGCTGTCGCGATAGCCGTCGTGCAGCCCGCCGATGAGGAAACAGGGCACATGGATGGACGACAGCGGCCGCTCCGGGCTGCGCCAGAACCGGCCGTCGCGCTGGTGCTCGAGGTAGCTCAGTGACCAGGGCCTGGAGCTCATGCGCGGCCCGATCACGTCCGGCGCGAGACTGTAGCCGGGCGCTCCGCTTCGGCCCTGGCCGAGATCCATGGTGAGCTCGAACTCGTCGATGTGAGCGACGCCGTCGATGTAGTGCACGTCCTCCTTGAACAGCTTCTCGGTCGCGGCCACCGCCAGGATGGCTTTGAGCGCGGGCGGGTTGCGCATGGCCATCTGGATGGAGTTGAAGCCGCCCCAGGAGATGCCGAGCATTCCGACTTTGCCGTTGGACCACGGCTGGCGGGCGAGCCAGGCGATGACCTGCTCACCGTCGGCCTGCTCCTGCGCCGAGTACTCGCGATCGGGCGGCGCGCCGCCGCTGTCGCCGAAGCCGCGAATGTCGACCGCGGCACCGACGAATCCGCGCCGCGCGAAGTAGCTGAAGAGACCATACTGCTCCTGGGCCTCATCGTCGTCCTTGCGATAGGGGAGATAGTTGAGAACGGCCGGGAAGCGGGCGCCGGCAGGCGCTCCCTTTGGCATGTAGAGCGTTACGGCGAGAGTGATGCCGTCGCGCATTCGGATGCCGGTGCGCTCCAGGGTGATTCCGTACCGCGGAGGCGACGGGCTTTCATAGGCAAGCGCCTGACCGAGGCATGCCGACAGCGCCAGAAGCAGAGCGGCTGCCGTCGACCTACGCATGTCCCGGGTTCTCCTGGGCGCTCACGCTGCGAAGCGGTGCGTCGCGCCGCAGCAAGCGCGCGGATTCGCCGGAGCCGAGCTCGCGCGCGTAGCGGTGGCCGCTGTAGACGGCATGTGCGATGGCACC
>DASZYK010000029.1:0-2431 GCA_035545455.1 Steroidobacteraceae bacterium | reverse complement strand
GTGCATGACGATGCACCCTGGGCGCTCGTCTTCCCGCAAGAGGCGACCCGTGACGCCGGCTCGACGGAACATCTCCAGCGTGCCTGGAGCGGAAGCGCCAGACCGGTCGCCTGCCGCGTATGGAGGACCGTCGGCGCGCGTGAGCTGTGGCGGCGGCTGTGCGCCAGCGCGCGCGAGTCGGCCGAGCCGGGCGTTCTTTTCATCGACCGCATCAACGCGCAGAACAACCTCGGGTACCTGGAGAGCCTGAGCGCGACCAACCCATGCGGCGAAGAGCCGCTGCCGCCATACGGCGCCTGCGATCTCGGCTCGTTGAATCTGACGAGCTTCGTGAGCGGCGCGTTCACTCCATCCGCCCGCCTCGACTACGACGCTCTTCGGCAAACGGCGCGTCTCGCCGTGCGGTTCCTGGACGATGTGATCGAGATCTCACGCTTTCCACTCCAGCGTCAGCGCCTCGAGGCGCGCCGCACGCGCCGCATCGGCCTCGGCATCACGGGACTCGCCGATGCGCTCGCCATGCTCGCGCTTCGCTACGGCGCGCCGAACGCGCGCGAGGTCGCCGGGATGATCATGCGCTCCGTGCGCGATGCGGCCTACGAGGCTTCGGTGCAGCTGGCGCGCGAGCGCGGCTCGTTCGAGCGGTTCGATGCCGAGCGCCATTGCGAGCGGCCCTTCATCCGTGCCCTTCCCGAGACGATCCAGGCCGGCATCCGCCGCTACGGCATACGCAACAGTCATCTGCTCGCCATTGCGCCCGCCGGCACGATCAGTCTGCTCGCCGGCAACGTGAGCAGCGGAATCGAGCCGGTCTTCCACCTCGAGGCCGTGCGCCGTGTGCTCGATGTGGACGGCGTGCCGCACGAGTTCACCGTCACCGACCGGGCTTACGCCCTCTGGCAGGCGCTCGCGCCCGATGCGCCGCCCATACCCGATGCCTTCCTGGAAGCCGAGGCGATCGCGCCGCGCGAGCAACTGCTCATGCAGGCGGAGTTGCAGCGGCTCGTCGACGGGTCCATCTCGAAGACCATCACCCTCGGGCGGGAGGCGACCGCCGATGAGGTGAAGGACGTCTTCGAGGATGCCTATCGGCTGGGACTCAAAGGCTGCACGGTGTTTCAGGAGGGCGCGCGCCCGGGAATCATCGAGGGCCGGGCGGAATGCTTCTTGCGGCAGCCGGATGCCCACTGCTGCGTCGCCGATCGCGAGTCCGATTGAGGAGCGAGTCGACTTCATGTCCACCGGTTCGAGCGCCGCCTGCCTGATCGCGCTGAGCGAGAGCCACGGGCTCGCCGCCGCGGTCGCGAGTCGAGCCGATGTGCCGCTGATCCCGCTCGAGGAGCGGCGGTTCGAGGGCGGGGAGTTCAAGCTCCGGCCCCTCGAGCCGGTGCGCGGACGCACGGTGCTCGTGCTGGAGAGCCTGGCTGGGACCGCTGCGGCCCCCGTATGCGAGCGTCTGGTGCGCCTGCTCTTCCTGCTGCAAGGGTTGCGCGACCTCGGCGCGGACTCGGCCATCGCCGTGTTGCCCTACCTCGCGTTCGCACGCAAGGATCGGCGGACACAGCCGCGCGATCCGGTGACCGCCCGCTATGTGGCGCAGCTGCTCGAAGCCAGCGGGGCTTCTCAGGTGGTCGCTCTCGACACTCACAATCCGGCAGCGTTCGACAACGCCTTCCGCATCCCGACCATCCATCTGACGGCAGTGCCCATGATGGTGGACCATTTCGCCCGGCAGACGGCGGGCGCCGGGCTCGCGGTCGTCTCGCCCGACGTCGGCGGCATCAAGCGCGCGCAGATCTTCCGCGAGCTGCTCGCCGCCCGCCTCGGTTGCGAGGTGGAGCTCGCCTTCGTGGAGAAGCGCCGCGCGAAGGGCGTCGTCTCGACAGGCGTCCTCGCCGGCGAGGTCTCCGGCCGGACGGTGATCGTGCTCGATGACCTGTGCGCCACCGGCGGGACCCTGATTCGTGCCGCGGATGCCTGCCGCCACGCGGGAGCGAAAGCCGTCCATACCGCGGTCACCCACGCCCCGACGGCTGCGGGGCTCGAGGCGCTCCTCGCAGCGCAGGCCATCTCCGGCATCGTCATCACCGACAGTGTGGGCGGTGAATTTCCCGCCGCGCGCTCTCCGGCCGCCTCCGGCAAACTGGTCATCCTGCCGATTGCTCCACTCATCGCCGAGCTCGTGCGGCGAACGGTTGCGCGCGAGCCGCTCGCGCCGCTGCTGGAGCGTTGGCCTCCGCCATGAAACGGCGGCCAGCGGCCGCCCGAGCCACGCACGGGCAGCCGGGCTTCCCCGGCTAGCGTCGGCTCTTGCGCAGGAGATCTCCGAGCTCGCGCAGGGCGCGCGGATTGACGCCATCCTCCGGGCGGGCCCAGCCGCGCCGCGCCTGCCGCACGCCGCCGTCGAGGTTCGCCAGCTGCTCCGCCGAGT
>DASZYK010000028.1:0-4511 GCA_035545455.1 Steroidobacteraceae bacterium | reverse complement strand
AGATAGACCACCAGCTCCGCTATCTCCTCCGGCCGCCCGAGCCGCCCCACGGGCTGACGGGCGATGAAGGCCGCCCGCGCCTTCTCGTAGCCTCCCTGAGCACTGCCCTGCGCCTTGAGGCGCTCCTCGAGCGAAGGCGTCTCCACGGTGCCGGGGCAGATGGCGTTGCAGCGGATACCCCGGCCCACGAAATCCGCGGCCACCGCCTTCGTCAGCCCGATGACGGCCGCCTTGGTGGTGCCGTAGACGCAGCGGAGCGCGACTCCTTTGATGCTGCTCGCGACAGACGCCATGTTGATGATGGAGCCGCCTCCCTTGCCCAGCATGCCCGGCAGCACCGCCCGGATCGTCCGAACCATCGCCTTGACGTTGAGGTCGAACGCGAAGTCCAGCTCCTCGTCGGTGCAATCGAGCACCGTGCCGTGGTGAACGACGCCGGCGCAGTTGAAAAGGACATCGACGGCGCCCGCGACCGCAACCGCAGACGCCACGCTGGAGGTGTCCCGCACGTCCATGCGGCAAACCTCGATTCCGGCGTGCTCCCGCAGAGTCGTCAGCTTCTCCTCGTCGATATCGGTGGCGAGGACGCGCGCACCCGCTGCTGCGAGCGCGAGCGCGCTCGAGCGTCCGATTCCCTGTGCCGCGGCGGTAACGAGCGCCGTCTTGCCTCGCAGAGTCGGTTGATTCATCGGACACCCGGCTCAGTGGAGCGCGGACCCCGCCGCAAACAGGCGCTGGTAAGCCTTCTCGGCCATGGCGTGGTAGCCGGCGTCATTGGGATGCAGGTCATCGCCGCATTGATCCGCGCCGAGGAAGTGCAGCGGGCTCGAAGGATCGCGCAGTGCCGCATCGAAGTCGATCACCCCGTCGAATCCCTGCCCCTTGCGGATCCACGCATTGACCTCCTCCCGCACCCGCTCTCCCTCGGGGCGCGAGTAACCCGCCCCCTCGTACGGCGTGAGCGTGCCGAGGAACACCTTCAATCCCTTCGCATGCGCGCGCTCGATGAGGCTCTGATAGGCGGCAATGATGTCCTGCGCCGAGAGCGGCCCGGTATCTCCCGCGGGATCGAAGGCATGGCCGATGTCATTGATCGCTTCCAACAGCAGGATGGCTCTCACTCCGGCGATATCGAGCGCATCGCGCCCGAAGCGCGCGAGCGCCTTCGGGCCCGCGCCGTCGTGCAGCAGCCGATTGCCGCTGATTCCGGAATTGATGACGACCCAGGACTGGGTGCTGCCCGGACGCGCCGCGAGCAGCACCGCGAGCTGCTCCGGATAATCCCGATGAGTTCCCTCCGTGGCGCAGAAGCCCTCGGTGATGGAGTCGCCGAACGCGACCAGCACGCTCTCGGGCGATGCGGTCTCGACCTCCACCGCGCTCGCGGCGCCCGGTGACTGGTTTCGTCCGCCCTGCGGCCAGACCGATTCCGCCGCGTGATCGCCGGACGGAGAGATCTCGAGCATCGCGAGGTGGCCGCTCGGCGCCGCCTGATCCGGATAGTAAATGGAGATCGCGAGCTCCTGGAATCGGCGGACCTTCAGGTCGACGGGATCGCTGACCAGCGCTTCGCCGCGCGGAATGATCGCGCCCTGCTTGCCGCCGAAGGTGACGGCCCGGTCGGTGCCGGCCTCGGTCACACCGTTTGGCGAGGAGAGCGCCACGTGCACGTCGCCGATCTTCAGAGGCTCGAAGCCGAGCTCGTTGGTGAGGCGGATGCGCACGCGGTCACCGGCGGCCTCGAGGCGCACGACCTGTCGGACGGTCTGGTGGCTGAAGGTGCGGACCTGACCACAGCCCCAGACCGCCGTCACGGGAACCGGCGGCGAGTACCAGGCGGCGACCCACTCACCGCTGGCCGCAGCGGGTGCGGCCGCGTCGGCGCCTGAAGCGGCGATAGCGAAGGCGAGAGAGGCGGCCACGCAGAGCGTCCCGGCAAAGGAGAATCGCGGAGTCTTCATGCCGGTCGACTCAGAATCGCCGCCAGGCGATGACGGACTGACGTTGCTCGCCGAGCTTCTCGATCCCGAGCCGCAGGGTATCGCCCGCAGCAAGATAGACCGGCTCGGGCTTGCGGCCCATGCCGACGCCGGGGGGAGTGCCGGTCGTGATGATGTCGCCGGGCTCCAGCGTCATGAATCGACTGACGTAGCTCACGATTTTGGCGACGGAGAAGATCATGGTGCGGGTGTTACCCGTCTGCATGCGCTGCCCGTTGACGTCGAGCCACATATCGAGGCTCTGCACGTCGCCCACCTCATCACGCGTCACGAGCCAGGGCCCCACGGGTCCGAAGGTGTCGCAGCCCTTGCCCTTGTCCCAGGTGCCGCCGCGGTCGATCTGGTATTCCCGCTCCGAGATGTCGTTGACGACGCAGTAGCCGGCCACGTGCTCCAGTGCGTCGTCCTCCTCCACGTAGCGGGCCGTCGTGCCGATCACGACGCCGAGCTCGACTTCCCAGTCGGTCTTCCTGGACCCCTTCGGGATCATCACGTCGTCATTGGGTCCCTGCAGACAGCTCACCGCCTTGGTGAAGACGACGGGCTCGGTGGGCAGAGTCAGATTGGACTCCGTGGCGTGTTCGGCGTAGTTCAATCCGATGGCGATGAACTTGCGGGTGCCGGCGACGGGCACGCCGAGCCGCGGGCTGCCGGGCGCGACGGGGAGCGAGGCCGGGTCCATGGCGGCGAGCCGCTTCAGGGCAGCGGGCGAGAGATGCTGCGGCGTCAGGTCGGGAATGCTGCCCGCGAGCGAGCGGATGCGTCCGTGCGCGTCGAGAAGTCCGGGTTGTTCGTGGCCGGCGGGGCCGTAGCGCAGCAATTTCATGATGTGGGTCGGGCCTTTCTGGACATTGAGGACGAGCGGGGGCTCCTGGGCGTTTCCCGTGACCTGGTCGTGACTGACAGCGGGACTGGCGAAGACCATTGCGGTCGACAGCCGCGTCCCACATACTAATACGGGTACCACATAATGAGAAGCACGCGAGTCACCGTCAGACCCGACCGGCAAGGCAGCGATGCTGAGCGTCGCATCGCCGACGCGCAAGCGGCCGCGGGGGCACCGTTGCCTGCGTCACACGATCGCGCGCGACTCGGCACTCAGACTCTCTTTCGCGGCCTCGACGTGATCGACGTGGTGGCCGCCGGCCCGATCAGGCTCGGCGAGCTGGCCGGGCGCCTCGGTCTCACCCGCAGCACGACGCACCGGCTCGCCTCCGCTCTCGCGGAGCGGCGCTATCTCAGCTTCGCGCCCCAGAGCGGCTACAGCCTGGGACCCAAGCTCCTCGAGCTCGGCTTTCGCGTGCGCGACGGTCTCGATCTGCCGCGGATCGCCGCGCCGCATCTCGAGCGCCTCGCGGTCCTCACCGAGGATACCGTGCACCTCGGCGTACTCGAGCAGGGACGGGTGCTCTATCTCGAGAAGATGGCCGGCCGGCGCCGCGTCAACATCAGCTCGCGGATCGGAGAGCTGCGGCCCGTGACCTCCACCGGCCTCGGCAAGGCCCTGATTCTCGATCTCGGCGAGGACGCGTGGCTCGAGCTCTTCCGCGCGGATCGCGCCGAGGCGGGCAGGCAGGGCGCACGGCGGCGGGCGGACATCTCCCAGCAGGAGTGGCTCGCGCGCATGCGCGGCTACGTGCAGGCGGGCTACGCCTTCGACATGGAGGAGAACGAGGATCAGATCCGCTGCGTCGCGGCTCCCATCCGCGATGTCGCGGGCCGCATCGTCGCCGCCGTCAGCGTCTCGAGCGCCGCCCACTACATGAGCGACCATCGCATGCAGGCGCTCAGCAAGGAAGTCATGAGCACCGCGCAGCGGATCAGCGAGGGCCTGGGTTGGACCGGCCGGCGCCCCACCCAACCGTCCGGCCCGGAGGCCGCGCCCGTGAGCGCGCGGGCCGGCCGGCCGCGGCGCCGCAGCGGCGGGCGACGCAAGTGAGCCGCTGATGGCTGCACGCAGCGGTGCTCGTCGCCGCAGGCGCTCAAACCTGCAGTGACTCCCGGGAGCTTGCGAGTCCGTGACCGAATCCAGCCGGGTCTCGATGCGACGCCGAGACGTGCCTGTCTGTACCGCACCCGCGTAGAGCCGTAGCTGCTCGACGAAGACCCAGCTCACCTGTGCATGTGGCGAAAGACTCTTGTATATTGGACATCAATTGGAAAGTCCAGTATACTGGACAGCATGGATCTGCCTTCTCTTGGCCGCATGATCGCGGCGCAGCGGCGCGCTCGAGGCCTGACTGTTGCGGGCCTGGCGGCAGCCGCGGGCGTGGGACGCTCCACGCTCGCCTCACTCGAGGCCGGCAAGCTGCCGGAACTCGGATTCACCAAGGTCGCCCGAATCTGTGCGGCGGCGGGCATCATCCTCGAGGCCCGTCCGCCTCTGCTCGACACCCCGCTAATGAAGCATCGGCACCTGACCGATGCAGCCGGCCGAGATCTCACCAAGGCGGCGATGGAAGATGTAATCGTGCGCGGCGATATCAGTGCATGGCGAGGGCTGGTGCGTGC
>DASZYK010000027.1:0-26258 GCA_035545455.1 Steroidobacteraceae bacterium | reverse complement strand
CTGTCGTCTGCCGAAGGATCGGGTGCATTCATAATAGGGGCGCGAGTATATCGCATGGGCAGGGGTGCCTCCGGGCGCTATAATAGTTGCACTCGCAACCAGATGGCGGCGGAGATGCAGATGAGCCAGTCCCGCGACAATCCGATGGGCACCGACGGCTTCGAGTTCGTCGAGTACACCGCTCCCGATCCGCAGCTCCTGCGGACGCTCTTCGAGCGCATGGGGTTCCCGGTGAGGGCACGCCATCGCTCGAAGAACGTGACGCTGCACGGCCAGGCAGATATCAACTTCGTCATCAACGCGGAGCCGGAGTCGTTCGCGCAGCAGTTTGCGCGCCAGCACGGTCCGTCGGCGTGCGCGATGGCCTTCCGTGTCAAGGATGCGGCGTATGCCTATCGCCGGGCGCTCGAGCTCGGCGCCAAGCCGGGTCCTCAGAGCGCGGGCCCGATGGAGCTCAACATCCCGTGCATCGAAGGCATCGGCGGCTCACTCATCTATCTCGTGGACCGGTACGGCGACCAGTCGATCTACGACGTCGATTTCCGCCCTGTGTGCGCGGATCCCGCACAGGATGCCGGTCTGATACGCATCGATCACCTCACCCACAACGTGCAGCGCGGGCACATGGATCTGTGGAAGGGCTTCTACGAGCGACTGTTCAACTTCCGCGAGATCCGCTACTTCGACATCGAAGGCAAGCAGACGGGTCTCTTCTCGCGCGCGATGACGAGCCCCTGCGGCAAGATCCGCATTCCCATCAACGAATCGCAGGACGACAAGAGCCAGATCGAAGAGTACCTGCGGGAGTATCACGGCGAGGGCATTCAGCACATCGCGCTCGCCACCGATGACATCTACCGGACGGTCGATGTGCTGCGCGGCCGCGGGCTGGCCTTCCAGGACACGCCCGACACCTACTACGAAGGCGTCGATGCCCGCGTCAAAGGACATCGGGAGCCGCTCGAGGAGCTGCGCCGCCGCCGTATCCTGATCGACGGCAATCCCGAGCGCGGCGACGGCCTGCTGCTGCAGATCTTCACCCAGAATGTGATCGGCCCGATCTTCTTCGAGATCATCCAGCGCAAGGGCAATGAAGGTTTCGGCGAGGGCAACTTCCGGGCGCTCTTCGAGTCGATCGAGCAGGATCAGATCCGCCGCGGCGTGATTTAGGCGTCCTCGGGAGCGCTGCATCCGGGAGCCGTGCCCGGTTCGGCGCGCTGGTCGATGCTTGCGCGTGGCTGAATTAAACTCGGGCCGATGGAGGCTTCCGCCCGCGGCGGGCCGCGGCCCGCACTCCCCGTACGGCTCGAATACGATCCGGCGCTGCCCATCACGGCGCACCGGGAAGAGATCCTTGCGGCCCTGGGACGCCATCCGGCCATCATCGTGTGCGGCGCCACGGGCTCGGGCAAGTCGACGCAGCTGCCGAAGCTCTGCCTCGAGGCGGGCCGTGGAGTCGCCGGACTGATCGGTCACACGCAGCCGCGGCGCATCGCGGCCCGCGCCCTTGCCACGCGGCTCGCGGAAGAGCTCGGTACCAGCGTCGGCGGGGCGGTGGGCTATCAGGTGCGCTTCACCGACCGCGTTGGCCCCAGCACGCGGGTGAAGCTGATGACGGACGGTATCCTGCTGCAGGAGCTGGCCGCCGATCCGGAGCTGCGCCGCTACGATGCGCTGATCATCGACGAGGCGCACGAGCGCAGTCTCAACATCGATCTCCTGCTGGGGGTGCTGCGGCGCCTGTTGCCGCGACGCGCGGACCTCAAGCTCATCGTGACATCGGCAACCATCGATCCGGGAAGACTGTCGGGCTTCTTCGGCGGCGCGCCCGTGATCGAGGTCTCGGGGCGCAGTTATCCGGTCGAGGTCCGCTATCGCCCGCTGGCCGCCGAGGATGAGGATGCGGCGGAGCTGTCCCTGCCGGAGGGTGTCGTCGAGGCCGTGCGCGAGCTCGATTCCCACGGCGGCGGCATGGGTGCCGATACCCTCGTCTTCCTCCCCGGCGAGAAGCATATCCGCGAGGTGGCGGAGGCGCTGTCGAAGGCGCCGAGCCGCCCGCAGCAGAGCGTCGCCGGCACCGAGGTGCTGCCGCTCTATGCGCGGCTCTCCGCCGCCGATCAGGCGCGGATCTTTGCGAAGCATGCGCGCCGCCGGCTGATCCTCGCCACCAACGTGGCGGAGACGTCACTCACGGTGCCGGGCATCCGCCACGTCATCGATTCGGGGCTCGCGCGCATCAGCCGCTACAGCCCGCGCGGCAAGGTGCAGCGCCTGCACGTGGAGCGCATTTCCCAGGCGAGCGCCGAGCAGCGCAAGGGCCGCTGCGGCCGGGAGGCCGAGGGGATCTGCATCCGCCTGTATTCCGAAGCGGATTTCGCGGCGCGCGAGGCTTTCACTCCGCCGGAGATCCTGCGCACCAACCTGGCGAGCGTGATCCTGCGCATGGCGACGCTCGGCCTGGGCGACCCGGAAAGCTTCCCGTTCCTCGACCCCCCCGACACACGGCTCATCAGCGACGGCGTGCGGCTGCTCGAGGAATTGCAGGCGATGACCGCGGAGCGGCGCGTGACCGCCCTCGGGCGGCAGATCGCCGGATTGCCGGTGGACCCGCGGCTCGGGCGCATGCTGCTCGCGGCGGCACGCCAGCGCTGCCTCGCGGAGATGCTGGTGATCGCGGCGTTCCTGGAGTGTCAGGACCCGCGCGAGCGTCCGGCCGACATGCAACAGCAGGCGGACGAGAAACATGCGCTCTTCGCCGACGGCCGATCCGATTTCGTCACGGTGCTCAATCTCTGGCGCGCGTTCGGCGAGCAGGCGGCGGCGCTCTCCGGCAGCCAGTTGCGCAGGTGGTGCCGCGAGCATTTCCTTTCCTTCGTGCGCATGCGCGAGTGGCAGGATCTTCACCATCAGCTCACCCGCAGCATGCGCGAGCTCGATCTGAGGCCCAATCACGCGCCGGCGGGCTACGCGGAGCTTCATCAGGCCATCCTCACGGGGTTTCTCGGATCGGTCGGAACGCTCGATCAGAAGCGTGAGTACGCGGGGCCGCGCGGCATGCGCTTCGTCCTCGCTCCCGGCACGCCGCTCGCGGCAAGACCTCCCAAATGGATCGTTGCCGGCAGTCTCGTCGAGACCACTCGTCTCTATGCGCGCATGGTGGCGTCGGTCAATCCTGCGTGGGTCGAGAGGGCGGGCGCGCATCTCGTCAGGCGCGGCTACAGCGAGCCTCATTGGGTCGGCCGCCGCGGCTTCGTGGCCGCCTACGAGTCGGTGGCGCTCTACGGCCTGCCGCTCGCGTCCCGGCGGCGCGTCAACTATGGTCCGATCGCGCCCAAGGAGGCGCGCGACATCTTCATCCGCGAGGCGCTGCTGGAGCGCGACGGTGACCCGGCGGATGCTCGGGTGCACGGAGCGTTTCTCGAGGCCAACGAGGCCCTGCGGCGGGATCTCGAGGAGCTCGAGGCGAAGATCCGCAGGCGGGACATCATCGCCGGTGAGGAGCGGCAGGCGGAGTTCTACGCGGCGCGGATACCCGAGCGCGTCAGCTCGATCGCCGATTTCGAGCAGTGGCGGTCTCAGGTGGAGCGCCGCGATCCGCGCGTGCTCCACATGACGCGTGCGGACCTGATGCTGCGGGAGGTGCCGGAAGTCAGCGATGAGCGCTTTCCCGACGCGCTCGAAGTCGGCGCCAACCGCCTGCCGCTGAAGTACCGGTTCGAGCCGGGAGAAGCCGACGACGGTGTGACGGTGGTGGTCCCCGATCTGCTGCTGGATGCCCTGCAGGCGGATCAGGTCGCATGGCTCGTGCCGGGCTGGCGGCTGGAGAAGATCGTCGCCGTGCTGCGCGAGCTGCCGAAGGGCCGGCGCAAGCTCCTCGTGCCGGTGCCCGAGAATGCCCGCCAGGCGCTCGATGAGCTGACCACACGCAGGGACGCCGCCGGCGGACCCGCGGCTCTGCCCGGGTTCTACGAGGGCCTTTCCGCATGGGTCTCGAGCAGGATCCGGGAGTCGGTCACGGCGGCGGAGCTGGCCGCGCTGCCCCTGCCCGAATGGCTGCGGGTGAACATACGTGTCGTGGATGCGCAGGATCGCGTGCTGGCCGAAGGCCGCGATCTGCCGGCGCTCAGGCGCAAGGTGCTCGGGACCGCCGCCAGCATCCGCCCGGCGCCGGAATCGACCGCGATGCTGTACCGCCAGTGGGATTTCGGCGACCTGCCGGAGAGCCGTGTCGTCGAGCGCAACGGGTTGCGGCTGACGGTATTCCCGGCGCTCGAGGATCGCGGCAGCGGCGTGGCGCTCGTGGAGGCCCGCGGCCCGCAAGTCGCCGAGGAAATGTCGCGGCGAGGCGTCGGCCGCCTGTCACTTCTGTCATTGTCTCAACAGGAGCGCTACTGGAGGAAGCGTATCAGCGACGACCGCGAGCTCATCCTGCAGAGCCGCGGCCTGGAGCTCGCGCAGCCGCTTCCCGAGGCGATCGTGCAGCGGATCTTTCTCGACACCTTCGCGCCGGCGCAGATGCCGCTGCCGCGGAGCCGGGAAGCCTTCAACCAGCGGCTGGAGCAGGGGCGGGCGGGGCTCGAGGAGACCGGCGCACGGCTGATCGAGACCGTCAGGAGCATTCTCCGGGAATGGAGGGCCGTGCGCGGCGCCATCGATGTCACGCGCCATCCGGCGGCCGGCGGCGCTCTGGCGGAGATCGGCGCCCAACTCGCCATGCTGCTGCCGCCCGATTTCATCGAGTCGACGCCAGATCCATGGCTCGGCCATCTGACGCGCTATCTGAAGGCCATCGCGCGCCGCCTCGGACACCTGCCGGGGCAAGCGCGGCGCGACGAGGAACTGGCTGCGCGCGTCCGCCCGTTCGTCGCGGCACTGAGCGATCTTCAGGCGAGATCGGCGGCCGGCGCCCCGCGCCCAGAGCTGCGGCAGCTGCGCTGGATGATCGAGGAGCTGCGCGTATCGCTCTTCGCGCAGGACCTGCGGACCGTGATCAGGGTTTCCGAGCCGCGCCTCGCCGAGCAGCTCGAGCGCGCCAGGACCGAAGTGCAGCAATAGGGTTCTCCGCCGGATGAGCGCGGCTCAGCCCCGATGCTCGCGGGCGAGATATTCCTCGCTCTGCATCTCGGTCAACCGGCTCGCCGCGCGCTGGAACTCGAGCAGCAGGCGCTCGCCGCGATAGAGCTGCGCGGGGGGCGCGGCCGCGGAGACGACCAGCTTCACGCAGCGGTCGTAGAGCTCATCGACGAGCGCGATGAAGCGGCGCGCGGCGTCTTCCCGCAGCGCATCCATCACGGGCACGTTGGCGATGACGACCGACTGGTAGTTGCGGGCGATCTCGATGTAGTCATCCTGGCTGCGCGGCCCCTCGCACAGGGCCTCGAACTCGAACCACACCGCGACTTCGCTCTGCCGTACCACCGGAATCGGTCGGCCCTCGATCTCCACCGTGCCATCCGTGGCGCCGCCGTGATCCGAGAGCTGCGCGAAGAGCGCGCGCAGCCTCGGCCCGGTCCTGGAGTCCCCCGACGGCAGATAGGTGCCGGCCTGCGTGAGCTGCCGCAGGCGATAGTCGCGATCGCCATCGGCCGCGATGACCTCCACGTGCCGCTCGATGAGCTCGATCGCCGGCAGGAAGCGCTGGCGCTGCAGGCCGTCGCGGTAGAGCTCTCCGGGTGGCGTGTTGGAAGTTGCCACGAGAGTCACGCCGCGGCGGAAGAGGCCGCCGAAAAGACCTCCGAGGATCATGGCGTCCGCGATGTCCGTGACGAAGAGCTCATCGAAACAGAGCACGCGCACCTCGGCCGCGAGGCGCTCGGCCACGGCCTCGAGCGGGGCCTCGACCTCCCGCAGCGCCTTGAGCTCGGCGTGGACGTCGTGCATGAAGCGGTGGAAGTGCCGGCGGCGGCGCTGCGGGAAAGGAAGACTGTGGAAGAAGAGGTCCATGAGCCAGGTCTTGCCCCTTCCCACCGGTCCCCATAGGTAGAGCCCGCGTACCGGCGTCGAGGCGCCGCCGCGCCCCAGCGTCCTCAGCAAGCGCGCGCGCAGCGAGCGGCTCTCGCTCTGGGCGGCAATGAGACGGTCGCGCAGGGCATCGAGACGGGCGACGACCGCCAGCTGCGCGGGGTCGGAGCGAAATTCCCTCTGCGCGATCTGACGCTCGTATATTCCGCGCAGCGTCCTCGCCCCGGCGTCGCTCATCCGTGATTCAGTCCGCCGCCAGATCGGGAAGGTCGCGGAAGTGCTCGAGCGCGTGCGGATTCGCGAGCGCGTCGACGTTCTTGACGGGCCGCCCGTGAATCACGTTGCGCACGGCGAGCTCGGTGAGCTTGCCGGAAAGAGTGCGCGGAATGTCCGGGACCGCCACGATCTTGGCGGGAACGTGCCGCGGCGTGGTGTGCGCGCGGATGACGTCTCGGATCCTCTTCTTCAACGCCTCGTCGAGCTCGGTTCCCGGCCGCAAGCGCACGAAGAGCACGACGCGGACGTCATCGCGCCACTCCTGGCCGACGGCGATCGCCTCGACCACCTGCTCCAGGCTCTCCACGGCGGAGTAGATCTCCGCGGTGCCGATGCGCACGCCGCCGGGATTCAGCACCGCGTCGGAGCGGCCATATATCACGATGCCGTCGTGCTCCGTCAGTGCTGCGTAGTCGCCGTGATGCCACACCCCCGGAAAGCGCTCGAAGTACGCGGCGCGATACCGCGCGCCATCGGGATCGTTCCAGAAGCCGACCGGCATCGACGGGAAGGGGGCCGTGCACACGAGCTCCCCGCGCTCGCCGCGAACCGGCCTGCCGTCATCATCGAAGATGTCGACGGCCATCCCGAGGCCGCGGCACTGGATCTCGCCGCGGTGCACCGGCAATGTCGGACATCCGAGCGCGAAGCAGGAAACGATGTCGGTCCCGCCGGAGATGGATGCGAGGTGCAGATCCGGCTTGACGGCGCGGTAGACGAAATCGAAGCCGTCGGGCAGGAGCGGCGAGCCGGTTGAGAGCAGGGTTCGCAGCGCCGTCAGGTCGGCGTTCCCGGCCGGCCTGTAGCCGCTCTTCTCCAGGGCTGAAAGATATTTGGCGCTGGTCCCGAAGACCGTCACCCGCTCCTGCTGCGCGACTCTCCAGAGCACTCCGGGATCGGGATGGAACGGGCTGCCGTCATAGAGGACGAGCGTCGCGCCGGTGGCGAGCGCGCTCATCAGCCAATTCCACATCATCCAGCCGCAGGTCGTGAAATAGAAGATACGGTCGCCGCGCCTGAGATCGGTGTGCAGGAGGTGCTCCTTCTGGTGCTGCAGCAGCGTGCCGCCCGCGCCGTGCACGATGCACTTGGGCACTCCCGTGGTTCCCGACGAATACAGTATGTACAGCGGATGGTTGAACGGCATCGGGGCGGCGAGCAGCGGCGCGCCCGGCTCGCCGATCGCGCGCCAGTGTCTCGCACGGGATGCCGCGCCCCCAAGCCGCTCCAGCCGCGGCTCCGATTCAACGTAAGGGATCACGACGATGAGCTCGACGCTCGGCAGCTGCGAGGCCACTTCGCCCATCTGCGCGAGGGAATCGAGGGTCTTGCCGGCGTAGAAGTAGCCGTCCGCCGTGAACAGCGCCTTGGGCGCGATCTGACCGAAGCGGTCGAGCACGCCGTGCACGCCGAAATCCGGCGAGCAGGACGACCAGGTCGCGCCCAGGCTCGCCGTCGCCAACATTGCGATGGCGGCCTCCGGCAGGTTGGGCAGGAATCCCGCGACGCGGTCGCCTGCACCGACACCGGCGGCTCTCAGGCCCGCGGCCACACGCGCGACTTCCCGGCGCAGCTCCCGATGGGAGATCTTCCGGCGCGCGCCCCGCTCGTTGACGAACACGATCGCGGCGTGGTCATCGTCATGCCGCAGGAGGTTCTCGGCGAAGTTGAGCCGCGCCTCGGGAAAGAACCGGGCGCCCGGCATCGAGCCGGCATCCGCGATCACCGGGCCGGTGCCCCAGTCGGCGCGGACGTCCGCGAAGCGCGCGAGCTCCATCCAGAACTCCGCCGGGCGCGAGACGGACCAGGCGTACAGATCCCCGTACCCGCCGAGCGTCAGGCCCTTGCGGGCATTCAGACAGGCGGTGAATCGTGTCAGGTTGGAATCGGCGACACGGGCCGCCGAGGGCCGCCAGATCTCGGTCATGGAGCTGTATCAAAGCGCCTGGTAGTTCGGTCCGGAGCCGCCCTCCGGAGGCGTCCAGTTGATGATCTCGTAGGGGTCCTTGATGTCGCAAGCCTTGCAATGCACGCAGTTGGCGGCGTTGATCTGCAGCCGCTTGCCGCCCGCGCCGTCATCGACCATCTCATAGACGTTCGCCGGGCAGAAACGCTGGCATGGATTGCCGAATTCCCGGGCGCAGCGGTCGATGCAGATGCTGGTGTCGAGGACCTTCAGGTGCGCCGGCTGGCCCTCATCGTGGCTGGTGGAGGCGAAGAACACCGATGCGAGCCGGTCCCGCGGCGGCAGGGTCCGCTCCACCCAGCCGCGGTCGGGACTTTCGTACGCGCTCAGCTCCCTGAGGCGCGCATGATCGGGCGTGCGGTTCGCGAGCGTCCAGGGAGTGCGGCCGCGCGTCACGGCCTCGAGACCCGCGTTGGCGATGCCGATCCAGAGTCCGCGCTTGAAGCCGGGCTTGAAGTTGCGCACCGCGCGCAGCTCACGGCCGCCGGGGGACGCGCGCCAGCGGGCATCGAAGCCTGCGGGACCACCGGTCTCCGCCAGATGCTCGGCGGCGAGCATCCCGGAGCGGATGGCCTGGTGCACGCCTTTGATCTTCGGCACGTTGACACCGCCGCCGGCATCGCCGATCAGCATCGCGCCCGGCATCTCCAGCCGCGGGATCGACTGCCAGCCGCCCGCGGCGATGGTGCGCGCGCCGGCCGCCAGGATCTCTCCGCCCTCGAGGAGAGGCTTGATCTCGGGGTGGTGCTTGAACTGCTGGAATGCCTCGAACGGCATCAGCCGAGGGTCCTCGTAATCGAGCCCGACCACGAAGCCGACATAGACCCGATTCTTGTCGAGGTGGTAGATGAAGCTGCCGCCGTAGGTGCGCGAATCGAGCGGCCAGCCGAGCGTGTGCTGGATGAGCCCGGGCTGCGTCCGGCCTTCCGGCAGCTGCCAGAGCTCCTTCATTCCCAGGCCGTAGGACTGAGGGCTCGAGCGGGCATCGAGGCCGAAGCGGCGGATGAGCTGCTTGGCGAGACTCCCGCGGGCGCCCTCGGCGACCACCGTGGTGCGCGCGCGCACTTCGGGGCCGGGGCTGTAGTTGGGGCCGGGCTTGCCGTCCTTCCCGAGCCCCATGTCGCCCAGCAGCACGCCCGCGACGATGCCGTCCGGCGCGATGAGCGGAGCGGCCGCAGCGAAGCCCGGGAAGACATCCACGCCGAGGGATTCGGCCTTCTGCGCCAGCCAGGGAGTCAGCAGCCCGAGGGAGATGATGAAGTTGCCCCGGTTGTGCAGTTGCGGCGGCAACGGCAGCCGCATGCTGCCCTTGCGCGTGAGCAGCCGGAACTCGTCCCGAGCGGCCGGCACGCAGATCCCGGGCGGCGACTCGCGCCAGTCCGGAGCGAGCGCATCGAGCGGCCCCGGCTCGATCACGGCTCCGGACAGGGCGTGCGCTCCCACCGCGGCCGCCTTCTCCAGCACGCATACGTTGAGATCGTGCTGCAACTGCTTCAGCCGGATGGCGCAGGCCAGGCCGGCAGGGCCGCCGCCCACGATTGCGATGTCGTATTCCATGACATCGCGCTGGACGCCGTTCTGCTCGTTGGGTGTGCTCATCACTGCGGCTGCATCCGGACCGCACCGTCGAGGCGGATGGTCTCGCCGTTCAACATCGGGATCTCGAATGCGGCGACGACGAGCCGCGCAAATTCCTCGGGCTTGCCGAGGCGCTTGGGAAAGGGGATCTGGCTGGCGAGGGAGGCCTGCAGCTCGGCGCTCATGGAATCCACCATGGGCGTGTGGAAGATGCCGGGGGCGATGGAAATGCAGCGGATGCCGAATCGCGCCAGCTCGCGCGCGATGGGCAGCGTCATGCCGGCGAGTCCCGCCTTGGTCGCCGAGTACGCCGCCTGCCCGATCTGACCCTCGAAGGCGGCCACCGAGGACGTATGCACCAGGAGGCCCCGCTCGCCGTCCTCGCTCGGCGTATTGTGCTGCATCAGCGCGGCGGCGGCCTTGTCGCAGAGAAAGGTGCCGATGAGATTGATGTGCACCACCTTCGTGAAGAAATCCCCCGCCATCGGGCCATTCTTGCCCAACACGCGGCCGGCGCCGATCACGCCGGCGCAGTTCACGAGCAGATTGATGCCGCCCATGCGGCCCTGCGCCGCCTCCATGGCCGAGGTGACCTCCGCCTCGGATGTGACGTCGCAGCGGACGAAGCCGGCGCCGGATCCGAGCTGCGCCGCGGCGGCGCGCCCCGGCCCGTCCTGAACGTCGAGCATCACGACCTTGCCGCCGAGCGAGACGAGGTGGCGCGCGACCGCGTGGCCGAGCCCCGAGGCGCCGCCGGTGACGACGGCGCGGGCGTCTTGAATCTTCATTGTGGCTCCCCTTGGAACCCGAAGTTTAGCCGATCAGCTCGACTGCTACCGCCACCGCCTCGCCGCCGCCGATGCAGAGGGAGGCGATGCCCCGGCTGCCGCCCCTCCGCCGCAGCGCGTGCAGCAGCGTCGTCAGGATCCGGGCGCCGGTGGCCCCGACCGGGTGACCGAGCGCGCAGGCGCCGCCGTTGACGTTGACGCGCGCGTGATCGATGTCGATTTCACGCATCGCCGCCATCGTAACGGCCGCAAATGCCTCGTTGATCTCGTAAAGATCCGCATCGTGCGGCTTCCATCCGAGCCTGCTCAGCACCTTGCGGATGGCGCCCACGGGGGCGGTCGTGAACCACTCCGGCTCCTGGGCGTGGCTCGCCTGCGCGAGAATGCGGGCGATCGGCTTCAGTCCGCGGGCGGCCGCGGCCTCGGCGCTTGCGACGACGATTGCCGCCGCGCCGTCCGAGATCGAGGAGGAGCTTGCGGCCGTGACGGTGCCGTCCTTGCCGAAAGCGGGCCTGAGCGTCGTGATCCGGCTGATGTCGCAGGTGCCGGGGGTCTCATCGCGCGCGACCACCGTCTCGCCCTTCCTGCCCTTCACGGTGACCGGCGTGACCTCCGCGTCGAACTCCCCCGAGTCCACCGCCCGCAGCGCGCGCCGCACCGACTCCGCCGCGAAGGCGTCCTGGGCCTCCCGGCTGAAACCATACTTGCTCGCGGTCGCATCGGCGAAGCAGCCCATCAGCTTGCCGTCGAAGGGGCTCTGCAGGCCGTCATAGAACATGTGGTCGAGGACTTCGCCGTGGCCCATGCGATAGCCGCCGCGCGCCTTGGGCAGGAGATAGGGCGAGTTGGTCATGGACTCCAGCCCGCCGGCGAGCATGATTCCGGCCTCGCCGGCGCGGATCTGATCGGCGGCCATCATCACGGCCTTCAGTCCCGAGCCGCACATCTTGTTGATGGTGGTGGCGGGCGTGGCGAGCGGTATCCCGGCGCCGATGGCCGCCTGTCGGGCGGGTGCCTGGCCGAGTCCGGCCGGCAGCACGCACCCGAAGATGACCTCCTGGACGTCGGCCGCGCTGATGCCGGCGGACTGGATGGCGGCTCTGGCCGCGGCGGCGCCGAGCTGCGGGGCGGTTACCGGCGCGAAGACGCCCTGGAACGCCCCGATCGGGGTGCGCCTGGCCGCGACGATGACGATTTCGGGTTGCGACATGTTGGATCCTCGTTGGAAATCTCTGGCCGCGGCTTCAGGCCGCTCTCGAACACCTCGATGAAGGCTTCCGCGATCTCGGCCCCGGTCATCGACTGGGTCTCCCGATACCAGTGGGCGATCCAATTGAGCGCGCCGGCGAGCGCGAATGCCGTTATCTTCGGGTCGCAGGGATGGATCGAGCCATCCTGGATGCCTTCGCGCAGCAGGCGGCGGATTCCCTGGTCGATTTCGGATTTCATGGCCTTGATGTGCGCGCTCATGTCGGGCGAGAGGTCCTGGTCCTCCGCCCGCACCATGCACCAGCCGAACTCCGAGGCGACCGCGGTGCCGTACTGGCGCAGCACCGCCTTCAGCCGCTCCCGGGCGGGCACGGCGAGCGAGCGCGCGTCGCGGAAGGCGGCGCGGATCCCCTCGATGCCGGCGACGAAGCACTCGAAGAGGAGCTGCTCCTTGTTGCTGACGTAGTAGTAGACCGTGGGCTTGGTGACCTCGAGCGCCGCGGCGATGTCATCGAGCGAGGTGTTGTGATAGCCCTTGCGGTTGAAGGCGCGCGCGGCGGCGCGGATCACGGCCTCGCGCTTGACCTCGCGGTCGCGCAGCCGCTCGCGGCTGGCCCGCCACGGGGATGGCGGGTCGTCGCGCGCCGCCGCCGGGGACGGCGCCTGCGGCGAGCCTGCTTTGGGTCGATTGCTCGGCATGTGGATCGGGATCGGGGATGGTTGCCGTTCAGTATAGCGAGAGCATCCGAGGCGCGCTTTCGCGGGTACCGGCGACGTGAGGGCCCCGGCGGCCGCGGCGGCGCCTTCCCGGCGGCCCTCGTTGACCGGGGGTCGGCCGTGGACCATACTCACGGGTAGCTATCCTACCGGCGCGTAAAGGTAAGGTATTCCCTCCGCCGCGAGCTTGCAAGCGAGCATTCCCATGGCACCCAAGCACCGCACCGGCGCCCAGGCCGCCGCCCAGCCCCTTTCCCAGCCCGGCGTCCCGCCGCAGTCCCGGCCCGGGCGGCCGGGGTCTCCGAGATCTCCCGCCGCAAGGGAAGGCGCCGCCGGGCACCCGCTGCGCTTCGTTTCCGCCGCGTCGCTCTTCGACGGGCACGATGCGGCGATCAACATGATCCGCCGCCTGCTGCAGGCCCACGGCGCGGAGGTCGTCCACCTCGGCCACAACCGCAGCGTCGCCGAGATCGTGCGGGCCGCGATTCAGGAGGACGCCGATGCCATCGCCGCCAGCTCGTACCAGGGCGGCCACAACGAGTACTTCGCGTACATGGTGGACATGCTGAAGGAGCACCGCTGCGAGCACATACGGGTCATCGTGGGCGGCGGCGGCACCATCGCGCCGCACGAGATCGAGGCGCTGGAGCGTCACGGGGTCGAGCGCATCTACACGCCCGAGGACGGGCGCAGGCTCGGGCTCGATGGCATGATCGAGGATGTCTTCGCGCGCGTGCGCTCCGCGGTCAAGCCCGCCTACGAGCCGCGGCCTCTCAACCCGCGCGATCACGCGCAGATCGCCCGCGCCATCACGCTGCTCGAGAACGCCGTGCCGGGCGAGGCCGGCGCTGAGCCGATCCGCCAGGTTCTGGGCCGATCGCGTACGCGGGCGCCCGTCGTCGGCATCACCGGCAGCGGCGGGGCCGGCAAGTCCAGCCTCACCGATGAGCTGCTCGCGCGCCTTAACCGTCATTTCCCCGACCGGCAGATCGCCGTCGTCGCAATGGACCCGACGCGGCGCAGAAGCGGGGGCGCCCTGCTGGGGGATCGCATCCGCATGAACAGCCTGTCCTCGGACGGCATCTTCATGCGCTCGCTGGCCACGCGGCGGCAGCATCTCGCGACCTCGGCGGTGCTGAAGGACGTGATCCAGCTTTATCAGGCGGCGGGCTTCGACCTTGTCATCGTCGAGACGGCGGGCACCGGGCAGGCGGACACCGAGATCGTCGACCTGGCCGATGTGTCGCTCTACGTGATGACGGGCGAGTACGGCGCCGCCAGCCAGCTGGAAAAGATCGACATGCTGGATTACGCGGATCTGATCGTGCTCAACAAGAGCGACAAGCGCGGCGCCCAGGACAGTCTGCGCGACGTGCGCAAGCAGTGGCGGCGCAATCACCCGGCGGAATCGCGCCTGCCCGACGCGGATCTGCCGGTGTTTCCGACCATCGCCAGCCGCTTCAACGATCCCGGCGTCAACCGGCTGTTCGCCGCGCTCTGCGCAAGTCTCGCCGCCAAGGGCATCGGCGCCGAGAGCTGGCGGGTCTCCGACCCCGGTCCGGTCGATCTGACGCCGCGCGAGCCGCTGATTCCCGGCGCCCGGGTGCGCTATCTGGCGGAGATCGCGCAGGGCGGCCGCGCGGCGCGCGATGCGACGGAGCGCGAGTCGGCCGCGGCCAGCCGGGCATTCGGGCTGTATCAGTCGCTACAGGCGCTCGGGGATGCCGGCTTGCCGGCGCCGCTCGATCCCTACGGCGAGGCGGCGCTGGCCGACTCCGCCGCCGATGCGACGCGGCGGGAGCTGCGGGCCGCCTACAACCGCGCGCTCGAGGACGTGGGCGCCGGGGGAATCAGGGATCTCAAGGCGTGGCCGGCGCGCGCCCGCGCGGCCACCGACGAGGCCTATTCCTACAAGGTCCGTGACCGCGAGGTCACGGGCGAGAACTACACCGAGACGCTGTCGCACCAGCGCGTTCCCAAGATCGCCGTGCCGCGCTTCGCCGACTGGGGCGAGCAGCTGCGCTTCCTGCGCGCGGAGAATCTGCCGGGCTCCTTCCCGTACACGGGCGGGGTGTACCCCTACCGCCGCGAGGAGGAGGACCCCACGCGGATGTTCGCCGGCGAGGGGGCGCCGGAGCGGACCAACCGCCGCTTCCATTACCTGGCGCGCGGCGTCAAAGCCGTCCGGCTCTCCACCGCTTTCGATTCGACGACGCTCTACGGCGAGGATCCGGACACGCGCCCGGACATCTACGGGCGCACAGGCAACTCCGGCGTGTCCGTGGCGACGCTCGATGACATGAAGAAGCTCTACTCGGGCTTCGACCTGACACTGCCTTCGACCTCGGTGTCGATGACCATCAACGGGCCGGCGCCCATGATTCTCGCGATGTTCATGAATACCGCGATCGACCAGCGGGTCGAGCGCCATCTGCGCTCGGAGGGCCGCTGGAGCGAGGCGCAGCGGCGCGTCGCGGAGCTGCATCGGGCCGCGGGCGAGCGCGGCGTCGCGCCACCCACCTACAAGGGAGAGCTGCCGGCCGGTCATGACGGGTCGGGGTTGGCTCTGCTCGGCGTCACGGGCGACCAGCTCGTCGCGCCCGAAGTCTACGAGCGCATCCGGTCGGAGACGCTGCAGGCGGTGCGCGGCACGGTGCAGGCCGATATCCTGAAGGAGGATCAGGCGCAGAACACCTGCATCTTCTCGACGGAGTTCGCGCTGCGAATGATGGGCGACGTGCAGCAGTACTTCATCGACCGGCGCGTGCGCAATTTCTACTCGGTGTCGGTCTCCGGCTATCACATCGCCGAGGCCGGCGCGAATCCCATCTCGCAGCTCGCCTTCACGCTCGCCAACGGCTTCACCATCGTCGAGTACTACCTCGCGCGCGGCATGGCCGTCGACGACTTCGCCCCGAACCTGTCGTTCTTCTTCTCGAACGGCATGGATCCGGAATATGCCGTCATCGGCAGGGTCGCGCGCCGCATCTGGGCGCGGGCCATGCGTGATCTCTACCGGGCCGGACCGCGAAGCCAGATGCTGAAGTATCACGTGCAGACCTCCGGCCGCAGCCTGCACGCGCGCGAGATCTCGTTCAACGACATCCGCACGACGCTGCAGGCGCTCTACGCGCTCTTCGACAACTGCAACAGTCTCCATACCAACGCATATGACGAGGCGCTGACGACACCGACCGAGGAGAGCGTGCGCCGTGCCGTCGCGATCCAGCTCATCATCAACCGCGAGCTGGGGCTCAACAAGACCCAGAACCCCTGGCAGGGATCGTTCGCGATCGAGCACCTGACCGACCTCGTCGAGGACGCGGTGTACCGCGAATTCGAGTCCCTCTCCGAGCGCGGGGGAGTGCTCGGCGCCATGGAAACCATGTATCAGCGGGGCAAGATCCAGGAGGAGTCGCTCTACTACGAGACGAGGAAGCACGACGGGAGCCTGCCCATCGTCGGTGTCAATACGTTCCTCTCGAGCGCCGATGGAGCCGCGGAGCATGCCGGCGCGGCGCTCATCCGCTCCACGGAGGAAGAGAAGCAGGATCAGGTCGCCGCAGTGCGTGCCTTTCAGGCGCGCAACGCCGCGCGCGCACCGGTTGCGCTCGAGCGGCTGCGGCAGGCCGCCTGCGGCGAGGCGAACGTCTTCGCCGAGCTGATGGAGTCCGTCAAGAGCTGCTCGCTCGGGCAGATCTCTCATGCTCTGTACGAGGTGGGTGGGCGCTATCGCCGGAACATGTGAGGTCCGGCTCGCCGAGCGCGAGCAGGATCGCCTGGCGCGCGCGGTCCCTCAGCAGCGCGGAACACGCTTCCACGGCGTCCGGCTCCGCTTCGACCGGCGGCAGGATCTCGACCTCGATCCGTCCGGGCCGCGGCAGAGCGCTCGTCGGCGATAGCGCCATCCGGGTGCCCCGCACCACCGCGGGAATGACGGGACAGCCGGCGCGCACCGCGGTGACGAAGGCGCCGGTGTGGAACTTCAGCAGGCCGGGCGTGCGGGTGAAGGTGCCCTCCGGAAAGAACACCAGCGAGTGGCCGTTGGCGGCATTGCGCAGCACTCGCCGGGCGTCCGCCGCTCCCCGATGGCGGTCGAACCGCTCCACGAACTCCGAGCCGATCCGCCGCAGGAAGAGCCCCGCCAGCGGCACGGCCGACATCTCGCGCTTGATGACGAAGCCGAAGCGGGCGGGCAGCGCCGCCGTGAATACCAGTCCGTCGAGGTAGCTCGCATGATTGGCGACCACGACGCATTGCCCGGGCGCCAGCCGCTCCAGCCCGCGGACGGTCAGGGGCATCCCGGCCAGCCGCAGAAAGGCGCGGGCCAGGGCTCTGGCCGCCGCACGCCGCCGGGACACCCCCGGCAGAGCCAGCGCCGCCGTGAGAGCGGTGAGCCCCAGCGCGAGGAAGGTCACCGCCGCGTAGAGCGCGTAGCCGGCCCGCGCGGGCGTCCAGGCGAGCGCCCGCAACTGTGATCCGGTTCTCTTTATGTTAATGCTCGGACTCAGATGTGAAGGTCATCACGTCGGTCGGTCGGCCCGGCTCACCATACTGCGGCCGCTACCTTGACCGCGACCAGCGCGCCGAGACGGGAATTGTCGAACCATTCTGCCGCAATTGCCATGACTCCTCAGGCCGAGTCCACGAACCCGGCGGTGGCCCGCTTTCTCGACGCCGTCTGGCTGGAGCGCGGGCTTTCGGAGAACACCCTGGCCGCCTACCGGGCCGATCTCACGGCGCTCGCGCGCTGGCTGGCGGAGCGCAAGGTTCCGATCGTCGAGACATCGCGGGCCGACCTGCAGGATTTCATCGCCTGGCGGGTGCGTGAGGGCGCGCGGCCGCGGTCGACCGCCCGGCAGCTCTCGAGCTTCCGGCGTTTCTTCCGCTACCTGGTGCGTGAAGGCGGCATCCGCGAAGATCCCACGGCGCAGATCGCCATGCCGAAGATCGGGCGCTCGCTGCCCAAGTCACTCACGGAGGAGGAAGTCGAGGCGCTGCTCGGGGCCCCTGCCGTCAGCGATCCGCTCGGCAATCGCGACCGCACCATGCTCGAAGTGCTGTACGCCACGGGGCTGCGCGTCTCGGAGCTGGTGAACCTGCGCCATGGCCAGGTCAATCTCAATCAGGGCGTGATCCGCATCCTCGGCAAGGGCAACCGCGAACGGCTGATTCCCCTGGGGGAGGAAGCGGTGCGCTGGCTCATGGAGTTCGCGCATGGCCCGCGCGGGGAGATCCTGCTCGAGCGGCAGACGGACTTTCTCTTTCCCACCCGGCGGGGCGATCGCATGACTCGCCAGGCGTTCTGGCACATCATCAAGCGTTATGCGCGCAAGGCGGGAATCTCCAAGGAGCTCTCGCCGCATACGCTGCGCCACGCGTTTGCGACGCACCTGCTCAATCACGGGGCGGATCTGCGCGTCGTGCAGATGCTTCTGGGACACAGCGACCTGTCCACCACGCAGATCTACACGCACGTCGCGCGCGAGCGGATGAAGGAGCTGCACTCGCAGCATCATCCGAGGGGGTAGGTGATGGGCCGTGCCACTGACCATCCTGGTGGCAGGGCCCCCGGCCCGGCCAGTCCCGGCCGGGCGTTCGGGCGGATCGACGACACGTCAAGTGCCGTCGATGAATGCACCGCCCTCACCCATCATGGACGGTCAGTGGCAAGACCCTCCGAACGTCCCTACTTCTCCAGCAGTTTCAGCTTATCCGGCTTCCCATCCCACTCCTTGGCGTCCGCCGGGGCGTCCTTCTTCTCCGTGATCACCGGCCACTGCTTGGCGAGCTCCGCATTGAGCTTCTTGAAATGCTCCTGACCGGGCGGCAGCTCCTCCTCGGAGAAGATGGCCTCGGCGGGGCACTCCGGCTCGCATAGCGTGCAGTCGATGCACTCGTCCGGGTCGATGGCGAGGAAGTTCGGACCCTCGTGGAAGCAATCCACGGGACAGACTTCCACGCAGTCCATGTACTTGCACTTGATGCAGTTTTCAGTAACGACAAAGGTCATGAGCGTGTGTAATGCGCGACGCGGAAGCGCGTGGCGGAAGACATATTGTGCCATGTGCCCCGGGGCGGCCGCAAAGTCGCTCCGGTCATGAGGTAAGACCTTACTGTCTGAGTCGCCGGTCGAGCGAGGTGAAATGGTGCGGCTCGACGCCCGCGGCGCGATCCTCCAGATAGCGGCGAAGGCTGAACTCAGTGCTCGGAAAGGCGAGCTCCGGCCAGGGAATCTCCTCCGGGCGGACGAGCTCGACTTCCAGGCTTTCGGGTCCGACGCCGAACTGCGGGGCGCCCAGGGTGGCGCGGAAGAATACGTGCACCTGCTGCGCGTGCAGCACGTGCACGATGGCGAGGAGCGAGCCGACCTCGACCTCGGCCAAGGCCTCCTCGCGCGACTCGCGGGCGGCCGCCTGCTGCAACGTCTCCCCGTTCTCCATGAAGCCCGCCGGCACGGTCCAGTATCCGCGCCGCGGCTCGATCGCGCGCCGGCAGAGAAGAATAAGGCCCTGGTGCTCGGGCACGCAGCCGACGACCAGCCGCGGGTTCTGATAATGGATGGTCCCGCACGCATCGCACACGTGCCGGGCGAGGTGGTCGCCCGGCGGCACGCGATACTCGAGCCGGGCGCCGCACTGGGTGCAGAAGTTCATGATGAGACGGGCAGGATACGGGCCGGCCGCAGCCTTGTCGATGGGCGGCGATGGCGCCCGAACCGAGCGGCTACCGCAGGCGCAAAGCGCGGCGCACGCCCGTCGAGGCGCTCTGATAGCTCTCGCGGTCGATGCGCACCAGATCCCGCCCTTCGTTCTTCGCTTCGTACAGGGCGGCATCAGCGCGGGCGATGATCTCGTCCAGCGAGCGTGCACCCTCGGCTGTGGTGGCGAGTCCGGCGCTGAAGGTGACGCGCGACGGCGCTTCGCCGTCCACGCACGGCACCTGGATCGCGAGGGCGAGCACGCGCAGCCGCTCGATGCAGGACAGCGCCGCATCGAGAGTCGTGTCGGGAAGGATGAGCAGAAACTCTTCGCCGCCCCAGCGGCCCAGAATATCTCCGGTTCGCAGCCACCCGCGGCTGACGCGCGCGAACTCCCTGAGCACGTGATCGCCGGTCGCGTGTCCGCAGCGGTCATTGATGGTCTTGAAATGGTCGAGGTCGATCAGCGCCACCGTCAGCGGCCGATGCTGCGCGGCCGCGGCCTCCAGCGCCGCGGTCGCCAGCTCCGCCGTGCGCCCGCGGTTCGGCATGCCGGTCAGGTTGTCCTCCGTCGCGAGCCGCACGAGCTCTCGCCGATGGCGCAGATTCGTGATCAGGATGTAGGAGAGCAGGGCGATCAGCAGCCCGCCCGCCGTGCCTGCCGCCGCAACCCAACGCAGCGTCTCGGTCTGGCGCGTGGCGCGCTCGCGCGTCAGGTCGAGCTGATGCTGCAGGACCGCATTGCGCGCAATCTCCCGCTGGGCGAGCGCGCGTTCCTTGACGGTAGCCTGGAGCCTCATGCGGCGCGCGAGCACCGTGGAACGGTAGCGGCGCAGATACTCCTCCATGTCGAGATACGCCCTGCGGTAATCGTGCGCCGCCGCGTAGGCGCGTGCGCGCGCGCGGTATGCGACATTCGCCGCTCCCGGTGCCATGTCCGTGCCGTTGCGATCGAGCACGCGGATGAGCGTGGCGAGCGCCCGCTGCGGATGCCCGTCCCGCAAATCGATTTCCGCCAGGTAGACCTGCGTCTCCTTCAGCACGTCGGCGGATCTGCTGGCGGCGAACACGTCCGCTGCGCCCTCGCAGCGGGGGCGCGCGGCGCGGTATCGGTCGAGCTCGATGAGCGACTGGCAGATGCGCATGTCCGAGAAGGCCACGCCCTGGCGATCGCCGACCGATACGCTGATGCTGCGTGCGCGCTCGAAGGTGGCGATCGCGGCCGTGAATTCGCGCATCGCATTGAGGATCTCGCCCTCGAGATAGGTGGACACCGAGAGCGCGAGCGAATTGCCGTGCTCATCGTCCCAGCCGATCTTCTCGCGCACGAGCGTGAGCGCCTCCTGGAAATCGCCCACGCCGCGGAGCGCGGAAGAAAGCTCGATCGCCGCTTCGGAATGGGCCTCGGCGCGCGCCGGCGTCTCGCTGTCGTGGTAGGCCTGTGTCAGGGTCCGGGTGGCCAGCGCGCTGTCGCCGGCGCGGCGCTCGAGGACACCGAGAGCAACCTCGAGGCACACGTCTGACAGCGAGCCCCGCGGCTGTCCGGCACGAGCCGCCTCGATGCTGCCGATCGCATCCCGGATGCCGCTCTGGGTGTAGATGTTGAGCGCGGCCGTCGAGAGCAGCTCGAGCCGCAGGGGATCCGTGGGCCCGCGGAGAAGCGCGAGTCCGCCCGTGGCCGCAGCGCGCGCCTCATGATCGAGCTCCAGGATGCTGTATGCATCCGCCTGGACGGCGTAGAGGGCCGCAAGCTGCCGTGGATCGGCCGCCGTGCCGGCGCGCTGCAGTTTCTGCAGACGTGCCGTTACTTCCTTGAGGGTCTGCGCGGCGTTCTTGTCGACCTGCGGATCGAGCGTCAGGTACGCCGCGTCAGATACGGGGAAACAATCGGCCCATGCCGCGAGAGGACGCGCGGCGCAGAGCGCCAGAACGAGCAGGATGGCCCGTCCGAGGGCCGCCGCTGCGTCCGAGATTTTCGGGCTGAACACGAGCCTGCGCATGGAGAGCACGACATTACGTGCTTGCGCCGTTGCGGGCATCATCGGACTTCACGCTTCCACCGGCTTGCGCGAGCCGCGCGCGCAGGGGCCGGCTCTATTTTACGACGGCTGCAGAAAAGCCCCCCTGGCGCGGACGAGGTCCCCGGTGCGCGACTGCGGCTCGTGACGGCAATCACATTCCGGGACGTACTTCGCGCACCGGCGGTATGTGGCTCCGCGCTCGTGCAGGGTTCAATGTCCGCCGCGTGGTGCGGATCCGCCAACCGCGAGCTGCATCCCGGACTCGATCCGACCGGCTCGGCTACTCTCGCGGGCGTGGGAAGCCCTCGGCCGGCTGCTCATGCGATGTTAAGTAACGCCGGGAGCCAGCTCATTCACGTCGAGCGGGACAAGACGACTCTTCGCCCCAACATGGCGGATCCCGTCGGCACGTCCGTGCGCCGCTCGACGCGGTTCGGCGCCGATGTATTGGTCGATGCGCTGCCGGATCTGGCGCTGCTCGTCCGGCGCGACGGCATCGTGCTCGCGCGCGGCGGCGGACGCGATGCGGGCGACCTGAGACCGGAGGCGGATCCCGCGGGCAAGCCGCTGGCGGCGTCATGGCCGGCGCCCATCGCCGCGTTGCTCCTGCAACTCACCCGCAAGGCGATCGCGCGGCGCACGACCGCCGAGGCGCGCTTCCACATCGGCAGAGCCGAGTATGCGGCGCAGGTGTCGGCGCGCGGTCCCGACTGGGCCGTCTGCGTGATCCGGACGTCCCCCAACATGGCGCTGGACGAGGTCTCGAGCACCGGCTCGCACCGCCGGCCGCAGCTCGACCGGCGGGGGTTCCTGCGGCGCTTCAAGGAGTCGATGTCGTGGGCCGCCCTGCGCGAGACGCCGATCGCGCTCGCCCTGATCCACGTGGACGGCATCGCCGACATCGCGCAAGTTCTCGCTTCGCAGGTATCCGAGCAGGTGATGAGCGCAGCGATCGGCAGGCTTCCGGCGCAGACCCCGCAATCCGGCGCCCAGCCGGACTGGTATCTCGGGCAGCTGAGTGAAAGCCTGCTCGCGGTCGTCCTCGAGACCGCCGACCGGGAAGCGATCGCGGCCCGTGTCAACGATATCTGCGCGAGCCTGCGGGAGCCCATCCGCGCCGGCGACGCGGAATTCCATCTGACGCCGTACGCCGGCGTCGCGGTGCTCGGGCAGGACGCCTCCTCGCCGAAGCTCCTCCTGGAGCAGGCGCGCACCGCAGTGATGGAGGCACGCCGGTCGGGGACGGGGCAGGCGCCGCGCTTCTTCACCGACACCGTCAAGCTGCGCACGCTGGCGCGCATCGACCTGGCCCGCGAGCTGCGCAACGCCATCACGGGCGGGGACATCCGCCTGCGTTACACCGGCCGTCACGATCTGCAAAGCGGCCGGCTCACCGGCTGCGTGGGTTATCTGCGCTGGCCGCATCCGCTGCGCGGGGAGATCCGGCCCGCGGAGTTCCTGCGCCTCGCCGCGGCGACGGGCCTCTCGGCGTCCTTGTCGCGAGCGGTCCTGCGCCGATTGCGCGAGGATTTCACGGTGCTCGCGACCCGCTGCGAGCCCGAAGTATGCGTCTCCTTCGGCGCGCTGCGCCATCACGTCCTGCACGAGGAGTTCGTGAATGACGTGACGCGGCTCATCGCCGATGGCGGCGTGCCCGCGGAGCGGCTCGAGCTGCGGATCGCGGAGAAGGTCTTCATCACGCGCGAGCCGGCGCACTTCCAGGCGCTGAAGCGCCTCGGCATCCGTTTGCTCGTCGACGAGGTGGGCCGCGGCATGGGGTCCCTCGACGCGCTCGCCCGCGCGCCGATCTGGGGTCTGCAGCTCGACCGGGCGTGGGTGGCGGCGCTGCGCACCGATCCGGTGGCCCGCAAGGTCTGCCGCGCCGGCATCCGGATGGCCGCCGCGCTCGGGATCGTTCCCATCGCGACCGGTGTCGATGATGCGGACACCCGCGATGCGCTGCTCGAGCTCGGGTGCTCCTGCGGCAGCGGCGACCTCTACCGCGGCGGCGACGAGTTGGACATAACCGGGCCGCCGCCGGAGGCGGCGCGAGCGGCGGAATGAGTTGAATTACCGCCCGATTTGACAGGCCATTATGTGACCGGGATCACGCGCGCGCCGCGGCCCGCTGCGGTCCGCTCGACTGCGACCGGCGTCACATCCGTCCGAGAATGCGCTCCAACAACAATACGCTGCCAGGGCTTCAGCGATGCGCATCTCCCATTCAGTCCGGATTCCGATCCTGATCCTCGCGCTCGGGGCCTTTGCGCCGGCCGCGAACGCTGCGGCGAATCTGTACATAGTGCAGGCGCCAACCCCGGCCGCCGCGCGCGCGAGTGTGCTGCGCGTGCACGGGAAGGTCGAGCGCGAGCTCTCCATCATTCATGCGGTGGCGGCGCGGCTCGACGCGCAACAGGCGGCGCGTCTGCGCGCCAGCGGCGGCGTGCGGCTCTTCGAGGACCGATCGGTCCGCGTGCGAGGGCTCCTCTCGGGCCTCACCCAAACCCTGAGCGGCACGACGAATTCAGTCGATCAGACGCTCGCGACGAACCCGCTGGTGTCGACCGTCACGGGTACGGCGGTCCCCCTCGTCACGACAGTCACGGGAAATTCCCTGACGGGCACGGTAACGGCGCCTCTCGTATCGACGCTCAGCGCCGGCACGGCGACGCAGGACGGCAGGGGCGTGGCCGCGCTCACTCTGACGTACCAGACGAACTATCCGATGCTGGTCGGCGCCGATGCGTTGCAGCAGGCGGGAATCACGGGCAAGGGCGTCACCATCGCGGTGCTCGACTCGGGACTGTGGCAGGACACGCTGCAGAACTACGGCGCGCGCATCCTGGCCTCGCGGGATGTCACGAACGGAGGCTCAGGCCCGGTCACCGGCGACCCCTACGGTCACGGCACCCATGTCACCTCGATCGCGGCAGGCGGTGCGCAGAATCTGGCCGGGCAGTATCTCGGGATCGCGCCGAAAGCCGACCTCGTCATCGTGCGCGCCATCGACGGCGAGGGAGCCGCGCGCTATACCGACGTGATCGCAGGCATCAACTGGATCGTCGCGAACCGCCTGAAATACAACATTCGCGTGCTCAATCTGTCGCTCGGCGCCACTCCGCAGTCGTTCTATTGGGACGATCCGCTCGACCAGGCCGTGATGGCCGCCTGGAAGGCGGGCATCGTGGTCGTCGCGGCGGCGGGCAACGAGGGACCGAGCCCCATGACCATCGACGTGCCCGGCAACGTGCCCTACGTCATCACGGTCGGCGCGCTCACGGACAACTACCAGCCTTACAACACCAGCGACTGGCGGCTCGCCTCGTTTTCCTCAAGCGGTCCGACCTACGAAGGCTTCGTCAAGCCCGAGATGGTCGCTCCCGGCGGCCACATGGTCGCCTCGATGGCGAGCGGCAGCTATCTCGCAAACATCGATCCCAACTCCATGGACATCGTCGAGCAGCTCTTCACGATGTCCGGCACGTCGCAGGCGGCGGCCGTGACCTCCGGTGTGGTTGCGCTGATGTTGCAGGAGGATCCGGCGCTCTCGCCCGATGACGTGAAATGCCGACTGATGGCTTCCGCGAGGCCCGCGGTGACTTCCTCCGGCAATCTCGCCTACAGCGTCTTCCAGCAGGGCGCCGGCCTGATCAACGCGGTGGCCGCCGTGGACAGCTCCGCCTCCGGCTGCGCCAACCTGGGCCTGGACATCGATGCCGATCTCGCGGGCGCGGAGCACTTCGGCGGCCCGGCCAACCGCGATGCCGACGGCGACTACTACATCATGAACATGCAGTCGTGGATGCCGGGCGCCGCCCAGCCGGGAGACGGCCTGACGTGGTCGAGCGCCTACCCCGGCACTCAGGGCTATGCCTGGAGCGACGGCTACCCGTGGAGCCAGGGATTCGCGTGGACGCGCGCCTACACCTGGACGCAGAACTACGCCTGGGCGAGAAATTACGCCTGGGCCCGCAATTACGCCTGGGCGCGGACCGTTCCGTGGTGGAACGGCTCACAGGCGCCGGCGCCCGGCGCGTCAGCGCCGATCGTGCCGTGGGTACCCAACCAGTAGCGAGTATGAAAGCGCCGTGAGCACGATCGCGCGCACCGGCGCTTCATATCGGCTGATCATCGGCTTGGCGCTCTTGCTGACGGCGGCGGTCTCCTTGGCCGCCGCCGACGCTCCGCCTCTCGTTCTCACCCACCTGTCGACGGCGGACGGTCTGCCCGAAGGCGGCGTTCACACGATCCTGCAGGACTCGCAGGGCTTCATGTGGTTCGGCACGGAGGACGGGCTCGTGCGCTACGACGGCCAGGGGCTCGTCAGGTATGCGTACTCGAGCAAGGCAAGCCACGGGCTGCCGGGCAATTTCGTGTATCAGGCCGTCGCCGGGCCTGACGGTGATCTCTGGCTCGCCATCATGGGCGGCGGTGTCGCCCGTTGGAACGAGGCGAGGGACGATTTCACGGTGTATCGGCACGACCCGCGCGATCCGGGCTCGCTCGCGAGCGATCAGGTGCGCACCCTGTCGATCGACCCTCGGGGACGGGTCTGGATCGGGACGACCGACGCGGGTCTGGACCGGCTCGATCCTCGCTCAGGGCGTTTCCTGCATTTCCGGCACGAGGCCGGAACGCCGGGATCGCTGTCGAGCGATCATGTGCAGACTCTCGCGCGCGATCGCGCCGGCGATCTCTGGGTGGGAACGGACCAGGGACTCGATGAGCTCGAGCCCGGCCGACTGACTTTCCGCCATTTTCGCCACGTTCGCGGCGACCGGCGCGCATTGAGCGGGAGCTTCGTCACGCAGGTGCTCGAAGATTCGAGCGGCTCCATCTGGGTCGGCACCTTCGACGGTGGTCTCGACCGGATGGACCGCAACGGCGAGGTCCTGCAGGTCTTCCGGCACGATCCGCGCCAGCCGGGCTCACTCGCCAGCAATGACGTGACGGCGCTCCTGCAGGACCGGCAGGGGCACTTCTGGGTGGGCACGGCTTCAGGGCTGGACCTGCTCGATCGCGCCACCGGGGCGATCGCCCCT